>NZ_JBEZEZ010000006.1:212483-358559 GCF_040649155.1 Streptosporangium sp. NPDC049046
TAGCGGGATGTCGCTGAGCTCAGGGCCGAGGTGGCGGAGGTCAAGGAGGAGGTGGCCGAGCTGAAGGTGGGGCTCGCGGAGGTCAAGGAGGAGGTGGCCGAGCTTCGGCTCGATGTGGCGAAGTGCGCCACCAAGGAGGAGCTCGCCGAGGTCAAGGAGGAGGTCGTGGGAGTCAAGCAGGACATGAGGGCCATGGCGTACGACATCGGCGAGCTCAAGGAGAACTACAGGACCATGGACGGGAAGCTCGACCGGATGATCCTCTTTCTGGGGATGCCGAAGAGCTGAAAGATCGTCAGGCCGATCGGACCACGGGGGTTCCCGTGAGGCGGGCTCCGGCGGAGCCGAGTTCGGCGAGGGTGGTCTCGGTGGTGGGGGCGGACACCCCGGCGGTGAGGTCCAGCAGCACCTGAACGGACAGCCCGTGCGCGACCGCGTCCAGGGCGGTGGCCCGCACGCAGTGGTCGGTGGCGATGCCGACGATGTCCACCGCGTCCACGCCGCGTTCGCCGAGCCAGTCGGCCAGAGAAGTCCCGTCGGAGGTGACGCCCTCGAAGCCGCTGTAGGCGGCGCTGTGGGCACCCTTGCTGAAGACCTCCTCGACGCGTGAGGTGTCGAAGGCGGGGTGGAAGTCGGAGCCGGGTGTCCCGGCGACACAGTGGGCGGGCCAGGTGGTCACGTAGTCGGGTTCGGCGGCGAAGTGGGAGCCGGGGTCGATGTGATGATCACGGGTGGCCACGACGTGGTCGTAGCCGTGCGAGGCGGCGTGTGCCGAGATGGCGGCGGCCACCTCCGCGCCGCCGCCGACCGGGAGGCTCCCGCCCTCGCAGAAGTCGTTCTGGACGTCGACGATGATCAGTGCTGTTGGCATGCGATCAGTCAAACACGGTTGGGATCGCGGCGTAGCCCCGGGACAGCTGATAGGCGTTGGAGGGCAGCTCGGCGACGGCCTCGCGGTGCCGCGCGCGGCTCTCCTCCAGCTTCTCGCGGCCGACGACCTCCCCCTCCCTGACCAGCGGAACCTGTAGCGGGCGGGCGTTCGAGGGGTGCTCGCCGGAGACGGTGACCACCTCGGCGGCCGCCGTGCCCTCGGCGTCGAGCTCGCGGAACGCCTCCTTGCGTCCACCCCGGCTGGGCTTGCCCACCGACCTCTTGGCCACCGGCCGCATGACCCCTTCGGCGTCCTCGCGGGCGACGAGCTTGTAGACCAGGGCGGCGGTGGGCGAGCCGGAGCCGGTGACCAGCGACGTGCCGACGCCGTAGCCGTCCACGGGCGCGGCGGCGAGCGCGGCGATGGCGTACTCGTCGAGGTCGCTGGTCACGATGATGCGGGTCTTGTGGGCGCCGAGCGCGTCGAGCTGCTCGCGGACCTCGTGGGCGACCTGGCCGAGGTCGCCGGAGTCGAGGCGGACCGCCCCGAGGGAGGGGCCGGCGAGCTCCACCGCGGTCCGCACGGCCTCGGCCACGTCGTAGGTGTCCACGAGCAGCGTGGTGTCGGCGCCGAGGGAGGCGATCTGGGCCCGGAAGGCCTGCTCCTCCGAGTCGTGGAGCAGGGTGAAGGCGTGGGCGGCGGTCCCGGCGGTCGGTATGCCGTACTCGTGGCCCGCCATGAGGTTGGAGGTGGAGGAGAACCCGCACAGGTAGGCGGCCCGCGCCGCGGCCACCGCCGCCGCCTCGTGGGTGCGCCGCGAGCCCATCTCGATGAGGGGCCTGGTCCCGGCGGCGCGGATCATGCGTGTGGCGGCGTTGGCGATCGCGCAGTCGTGGTTGAGGATCGACAGGATCACGGTCTCCAGCAGCACGGCTTCGGCGAACGTGCCCTCCACCGTCATGATCGGGGAACCGGGGAAGTAGCACTCGCCCTCGCCGTAGCCGTCCACTTTCCCGGAGAACCGGTATCCGGCGAGGAACTCCAGGGTGGGCTCGTCGACCACCTCGTTGTCCCGCAGGAATGCCAGCGACTCCTCCTCGAAGCGGAAGGACTCCAGCGCGTCCAGCACCCGGCCGGTTCCCGCCACGACCCCGTAGCGCCGCCCGCCGGGCAGCTGGCGCGCGAACACCTCGAAAACCGCCCGTCTGGAGGCGGCCCCGCTTCTCAGCGCCGCCTCAAGCATCGTCAGCTCATAGTGATCGGTAAGCAACGCGGTGCTCATGCTCTTTGTCACGAGTCGAAGACTAAGCCCGGGGTAGGGCAGACTGGTGAATGTGGGTAGCACCGCTCCAACGGAGGTCGAGCGTCCGTCAATCGACGTACGGCCCGATCTGCCATGGTTGACGATCGTCTGGAACGACCCGGTCAACCTGATGTCCTACGTGACGTACGTCTTCCAGTCCGTTTTCGGATACTCCAAGGAGAAGGCGGAGAAGTTGATGCTCGACGTGCACCACAAGGGCAAGGCCGTGGTTTCCAGCGGCACCCGCGAGGAGATGGAGCGCGACGCGCAGATCATGCACTCGTACGGGCTGTGGGCCACCGTCCAGCGGGATTCGTGAGCGCGCGAGCGGCCGGCCGCCATCTGTCGTCGCGTGGTGACCGGCCGGGCCCGAAGCGGCAGGACTCGAAACGGCGGGCGGGTCTCGGGCGGTGCCCGCGAGAAATGGTGGGCGAGAGATGAGTTCGGGGTTCAAGCCGGGGCACGAGGGCGGTGTGATCACGGTTTTCGACGCCGCCGAGGTGTCGATCCTGCGCTCGCTGGTCACGCAGATCCTGGGCCTGATCGAGCCGGGGGAGACCGGCGACGACCCCCTGGAGAAGGCACTCGGCATCGGCCCCTCCGAGCAGTCCGACGATCCGGTGCTGGCCCGGCTCTTCCCTTCGGCGTACGAGGACGGCGAGGCGGCCGCCGAGTTCCGCAGATACACCGAGGCGACGCTGCGTGAGGGCAAGCGGGCCGACGCCAAGGCGATGCTCGACAGTGCGGAGGCCGGCAGGGTCGAGCTGACCAGGGAGCAGGCGCAGGCGTGGATGCGCGCGCTGAACGACGTGCGCCTCGCGCTCGGCACCCGGCTGGAGGTGACCGAGGAGGTGCACGACGAGATCGCCGACATGCCGGAGAGCGATCCCCGCTATCCGGCGTACGTCATCTACGACTGGCTCACCTACCTCCAGGACACCCTGGTCCGCGCCCTTTGGTAACTTCCAGTCATGCTCACCATCTCTCGGGAACTGGTTGACAGGATCATCGCGCACGCTCGGGCGGACCACCCCGACGAGGCCTGTGGCGTGATCGCCGGGCCCGTCGGCTCCGACTCCCCCGAACGCTTCATCGCGATGGAGAACGCCGAGCGGTCGCCGACGTTCTACCGGTTCGACTCGCTGGAGCAGTTGCGTGTCTGGCGGGAGATGGACGACCGCGACGAGGAGCCGGTGGTCATCTACCACTCCCACACCGCCACCGAGGCCTACCCCTCCCGCACCGACATCTCCTACGCCGCCGAGCCGAACGCCCACTACGTGCTGGTCTCCACCCGCGAGGAGCTGGGGGAGAAGGCCGAGTTCCGCTCGTACCGGATCATCGACGGCGTCGTGAGCGAGGAGGAGGTGACGATCACCTCCGGGTGACCGGCACCTTTTCGGGTCCTGGCGCCGGGGCCTCCGGGGTGGGGACCTTACCTCCATGCCCTGGTGTCCCGGCTCCCTCGTCTCCGTGTTCGGGTGGCATCCGGGATTCGTACGGGGCCGGTGTCCGGTACGGCCGTGGGACGAATGAACCCTTTGGGTAAGCTGGTGGGCATGCTGACCGCCGCCCCGAGCCAGGAGGACGTGGTGCTCTCGCGTCCCGGCCCTCGGGCACGGCGCGCGGGTGTCGCGCCCGTGCAGAACTTCCTGTTCGCGCACACGCCCTTCGTCGTCGTCTACGACTGTCGCTGACCGGCTTTTCTGGAATCCTCCGGTGCTCACCGGTGTTCTGATCCGGTGGGCCTCTCACTCCCATGACGACACAAGGAGACTGACCCGCGATGGCCATCGAGGTTCGCATTCCGACCATCCTGCGCACCTACACCGACGGCGCCAAGGCCGTCGACGCCAAGGGCGCCACGCTCGAGGAGCTGATCGGCGATCTGGAGGTCCGGCACCCCGGGCTGAAGGAGCGCCTGGTGGACAAGGGCGCGCTGCGCCGCTTCGTGAACGTCTACCTGAACGACGAGGACGTCCGCTTCCTGGGCGGGCTGGAGACCCCGGTCGCCGACGGCGACACGGTCACCGTCCTGCCCGCCGTGGCCGGCGGATCCCGCTAGCCGCGTGGCGCCGCCCGCACCGCGGGAGTTCCGTGATCTTTCGCGAGATCGGAGAGCTCTCCCGGGCCGGGCGGCGCGCGCCGCGGTTTTCGGGCTGTCACCCCGAGGCGCCAGGTCTGTCATCACAAGGTCAACCCGAGGCGGAAGCCGTACACCATGCGTTTTGACTCACTGATCGAATCGGTCGGCCGGACCCCGCTGGTCGGCCTGCCCAGGCTCTCGCCCTCGGAGGACGTACGGATCTGGGCCAAACTCGAAGACCGCAACCCGACAGGTTCGATCAAGGACCGTCCGGCGCTGTGGATGATCGAGCAGGCGGAGAAGGACGGGCTTCTCCAGCCGGGCTGCACGATCCTCGAACCCACGAGCGGCAACACCGGCATCTCGCTCGCGATGTCGGCCAGGCTCAAGGGCTACAAGCTGATCTGCGTGATGCCGGAGAACACCTCGGAGGAGCGTCGCCAGCTGCTGCGCATGTGGGGGGCGCAGATCATCTCCTCGCCCGCGGCGGGCGGCTCCAACGAGGCGGTGCGGGTCGCCAAGGGCCTGGCGGAGGAGAACCCCGACTGGGTGATGCTCTACCAGTACGGAAACCCGGCCAACTGGCGCTCGCACTACGAGTCGACGGGGCCGGAGATCCTGGAGGATCTGCCGTCCGTCACCCACTTCGTGGCCGGTCTGGGCACCACGGGCACCCTGATGGGCGTCGGCAGGTTCCTGCGCGAGCACGTTCCCGGTGTGAGGATCGTCGCCGCCGAGCCGCGTTACGGCGAGCTGGTGTACGGGCTGCGCAACGTGGACGAGGGCTTCATCCCCGAGCTGTACGACGCCGACGTCCTGACCACGCGGTTCTCGGTCTCCTCGGCCGACGCGCTGCGCCGCACCCGGGAGCTGCTGTCCGGCGAGGGCATCTTCGCGGGGGTCTCCACCGGTGCCGCCCTGCACGCCGCGCTCGGTGTGGCGGCGAAGGCCGTCAAGGCGGGGGAGCGGGCCGACGTGGTGTTCGTGGTCGCGGACGGCGGCTGGAAATACCTGTCCACCGGCGCCTACGAGGGGACGCTCGACGAGGCCGAGGAGCGGCTCGAAGGCCAGCTCTGGGCCTGAACGCCGCCCGAGAAAAAGCGAATCCCCGGCGGGGCCGGAGCCCTGCCGGGGATCTGGGGAGGCCCGATCCGAACGAGATCGGGGAGCCCGGGTGGATCAGTTGAACAGCAGCCTCATCGAGAAGGTCCCGTCGCTGCCCGACTGGGTGCCGCTCACGCCCACGGCGCGGAGCACCTGGAGGTTGGCCTTCTCGTCACCCTGGAGGCTGCCGAGGTAGAGGTTCTCCACCTTGTCCAGGTCGGCGTAGAGGGCGAAGGTCGCCTCACCGGCGTTGGGGATCGCGAGCTGGAAGGTCTCGCTGTCGCCCAGGGCACCGTCCTTGTTGAGCTCGGCGGCGTAGTCCTGCGCGCTGCCCAGGACGAAGACGCCGTCGCCGGGAACCTTGGCGAGCTGCGGGACGGCCGTCCCGGAGTCCGCGAGGAACCTCTCGATCTTGCCGACGACCTCCTGCGCCTTGGCCGGGTCGGTGACGATCTTCGCGCCGAACTTCGGCTGGTTGCCGTCGAGGCCGTTGGAGTCGAGGGCGATGGTGATGTTCTTGCCGAGCAGCGTCACCAGGTCGTCGGGGAGCGCGAGGCCGTAGTTCTGCTTGGCCTGGTCGGCGAACTGCTGGACGCCGCCGCCCGCGGCCTGGTCGGCCGACTTCATGAGCTGCGCCCACTGCTTGCCGACCACCTCGCCGAGACCCGAGATCGAGATCGCGCCGGCGGTGGAGGCGGGAAGCGTGCTGATCCTGGAGGGCTCGGGATCGCCCATGTCCAGGTTCTCGACGCCGCGGCTGATGCCCGCGAGCTCGACGTACTCGCTGTCGAAGCGGAGGGCGCCCGCCACGCGGGCGTTCTTGACCTGGGCGAGGACGGTGGGGTCCTGGGCGGCCAGTTCGGGGGCCATTCCCGCGAGCTTGCCCGCGTCGGCCCAGAAGGAGAGCACACCGGTCTCGCCGAGGGCGCTCAGGTCGTCGGAGAAGTTGGCGTTGCCCGACAGCGGCTCGGCGGCGGCGGCCTTGTCGGCCTCGGCCTGGGTCGGGGTGAGCAGCGCGTAGTCGTCGCGGAACGCGATGCCGTACTTCTCCTTGCCCATCAGCTTCGCGATGCCCGCCGTGGCCTTGTCCTGGTCGGTGACCTGGACGGCCACCACGACGCCGGGCTCGGCGCCGGCCTTGGCCGGGGCCAGCGCGGCCACGCCGACGCGGACGCCGAGCCAGGGCTCGATGTCGGCGGCGTAGTCGACCTTGCCGAGGTCGTCGGCGTCCTTCTTGATCAGGTCGAAGATCGCCTTACGCGGGTCCTCGCCGCTGAAGGAGTCCTTGGTGGTCGTGAACTTCCTGGCGATGTTGAACAGCGCCACCTTCTGGTTCGCGGCCGGGTCGAGGTCGAGGCGGATGTAGCCGACGGCGTTGCCGGGCAGCACGTCGTGCGGCTGCGCGCCGCCGCCGCTGAGCAGGTTGATCGCGAAGAAGCCGCCACCGCCCACGAGGGCGACGACCAGCGCGGCGACCACCGCGAGCAGCCAGCCCTTGCCGCCCTTGCGCGCGGGAGGTCCCGGGGGAGGCCCGGCGCTCAGGAAGTCGGGTCCCTGCTGCCAGTTCCCCGCCTGCTGCCCGTACGCCTGCTGGCCGTAGCCCTGCTGCTGGCCGTACGGCTGGCCGGCCTGCTGCCCGTACGGCTGACCGGCCTGCTGGCCGTAGTTCTGCTGTCCGTACGGCTGCTGGCCGTAGCCCTGCTGCTGGTGGCCGGGCTGCTGTTGCTGCGGGTAGGGCTGGCCCTGCTGCGGGTAGGGCTGCCCCTGCTGGTAACCGCCGGAAGACTGTGGGTATCCGGGCTGGCCGTTCTGTGGATAGGCCTGCGTGCGCGGCTGGTCGTTCGGCTGTGCGCCCTCGTTCCAACGGTAGGCGATCGTCCTGTCGGGCTGCTGACCCGGATCGGGCGACTGGTTAGGGGGATTGTTGGCAGGCATGATCACTCACAAGGTGGACTTCGCGGATAGGGAGAAGTTAGTGCACGCTGCTAGCAACCCGCTTGCATTGAACTAACTATGTGATTGTCACGTCTAAGCGGGATCAGCCCCTGCTCAGTGCGGTTTCTTCGCCCATCGTGATCTTTGTCGCCTTGTTCCCGCAGGTCACTGTCGTCCCTTCCTTACCGCGGAGCTTGTTTCCCCGGTGGCTCCGGCGCCCTGGCGGCTCCCGGGAAGAGAGCGCCGAGGACCCGGGGAGGCGACGGTCGCACGGAATGGGTAAAGTAACCCCTCTAGAACAAGATTCGGGAGCGTGGATGGCGAAGTTCGACGAGGCGACAGCGGTGACCAAGGTGGACGAGACCACCTACGACGCGTGCCTCGACCCCGGATACTCCATCGGCGGCCCCCTGAACGGCGGCTATCTGATGGCCGTGCTGCTGCGCGCGGTCGTGGACGCCTCCCCCCACGAGCACCCGGTGAGCACGAGTGTCCAGTTCCTGCGGGCGGCGAGGCCCGGCCCCGCGCGGGTGCGCCTGGAGCAGATCAAGACCGGCCGCACCGCCACGATGACCAGGGTGACCCTCGTCCAGGAAGGGACGTCCTTCATCGAAGGGCTCGTCACGACCGCGACGCTCAGCGATGCCGTCCCCGACTGGACGGACGGGCCCTCGGCGGTGATGCCGCCGATCGAGCGATGCGTTTCACTGCCCGCCCCCAAGGACGCGTCGAACCTGACGTTCAGCGCCCAGGTGGAACTCGCCTTCGACCCTCCCACCGTCGGCTGGGTCGACGGCCGTCCCACCGGCAGGCCCGAGGCCCGCGCCTACTTCCGGCTGGCCGAGCCGCAGGACCCCGACCCGTACGTGCTGGCGCTCGCCGTCGACGCCCTCCCGCCGGTGGTGTTCTCCGCGGGGGCGCGCGGCTGGGCACCCACCGTCGACCTCACCTGGCACCTGCGTGCCCTGCCCGCACCCGGCTGGCTCACCCTCCTGGGCGGGGGTCGCCTGATCAGTGACGGCTGGTTCGACGAGGAGGTCGAGGTGTGGGACTCCGCGGGCCGCCTGGTCGCCCAGTCCCGTCAGCTGGCCCGCGTCGGGCGGGGCTGACGTCCGCGCTACGGGACGTAGTAACAGACACCGTACGACTGAATGTCATGAAAAATACATGGCTGAGCTGGTATTCGGCGTTGTGAGGATTCTTACCGTGATCGGCCGCCCCGGGTCGCCTAGCCTGGGGAACTGTGTCGCAAGCGAGCATTGGAATCTTTGACAGCGGTGTCGGTGGCCTCACGGTGGCTCGGGCGATCATCGACCAGTTGCCCAACGAGTCGATCTTCTATGTGGCCGACACGGCGAGGCAGCCGTACGGCCCCAAGAGCATCGCACAGGTCCGCGCCTACGCGCTGGAGGTGATGGACCACCTCGTCGAGGGCGACGTGAAGATGCTGGTGATCGCGTGCAACAGCGCGAGCGCGGCGGTGCTCCGCGACGCGCGGGAACGCTACGCCGTCCCGGTCGTCGAGGTGATCCAGCCGGCCACCCGCCGCGCCGTGCGGGCCACCCGCAACGGCAGGGTCGGGGTGCTCGGGACCAGGGCCACGATCGAGTCGATGGCCTACCACGACGCGTTCGCCGCCGCTCCCGACGTCCGGCTCACCGGGGTGGCCGCGCCGCGCCTGGTGGAGTTCGTCGAGCGGGGGGAGACGATGAGCGACGAGCTCATCGACGTCATCCGCGAATACCTGGAGCCGGTGCTCGCCGACGGGTGCGACACGCTGATCCTGGGGTGTACGCACTACCCGCTCCTCACCGGGCCGATCTCCTACGTGGTGGGAGACGGCGTGACGCTGGTGTCCAGCGCCGACGAGACGGCCAAGGACGTCTACCGCGTCCTGCACGACCGGGGCCTGGCCGCCGTTGGGGACGCGCCCAGGCACCGCTTCCGCGCCACCGGTGACGCGGGGCTCTTCACCGACCTCGGACGACGGTTCCTCGGACCGGAGATCGAGGCGGTCGAGGTGGCGGTGGTAGGGGATGTTCCGAACAACGGGCATCGCGTGTGACGGTGCCCGGGCGCTCCGTAGGGGGAGCGCCGGGGATCGGCGGACGAAGGGGGACGGACACCGGCCACCGGCGCCCGCGCCGTGACACGCGGCGCCGCACAGTAACCGTAGGAGGCCGCCGTGAAGTTGACGATCATTGGATGCTCGGGGAGTTTCCCCGGGCCCGACAGCCCTTCCTCCTGCTACCTGCTGGAGGCCGACGGGTTCCGCATGCTGCTCGACTTCGGGAACGGCGCGCTCGGCGCGCTGCAGAGGCACATCGGCCTGTACGACGTGGACGCGATCTGCCTGTCGCACCTGCACGCCGACCACTGTCTCGACATGTGCCCGTACCACGTGGTGCGCACCTACTCGCCCGGCGGCCCGCTGCCCAAGGTGCCGGTGTACGCGCCCTCCGACGCCCGTGAGCGCCTGAACTCCGCCTACGCGATGCCCGACGAGCCGCCGCTGGAGAAGGCCTTCGAGTTCGTGAGCCTGATGCCGGGGACGTTCGAGGTCGGCCCCTTCGAGGTGACGGCCGCCCCGGTGAACCACCCCGTGGAGACCTACGGGTTCAGGGTCTCCCACGGCGGGCGCTCGGTGGCCTACTCCGGGGACACCGGCGAGAGTGCCGAACTGGTCAAGCTCGCCTCGGGAGCCGACGTGCTCCTGTGCGAGGCGTCGTACCTCGACGAGCCAGGACTCCCCACCGGCCTGCACCTGAACGGCCGCCAGGCGGCCGAGCACGCGGCCAGGGCGGGCGTGGACACCCTCGTCCTCACCCACCTGGTGCCCTGGAACGACCGCGACCGTGTCATGGAGGACGCCTCCCGCGGGGGGTTCGCCGGACGGATGGAACTGGCGCGGAGCGGGGCCCGGTATGACCTAGGGTGAACGTCATGGCTCGCGCAGATGGACGTACTCCCGATCAACTCCGCCCCGTCACCATCACCCGGGGCTGGCTCGCGCACGCCGAGGGCTCGGTGCTCGTCGAGTTCGGCGGCACCAAGGTGCTCTGCGCCGCCTCCGTGCAGGACAGCGTCCCGCGCTGGCGCCGGGGCAGCGGCCAGGGCTGGATCACCGCCGAGTACGCCATGCTGCCGCGCGCCACGAACACCCGCAACGACCGCGAGTCGGTACGCGGCAAGATCGGCGGCCGTACGCACGAGATCTCCCGCCTGATCGGCCGCTCCCTGCGCGCCTGCGTCGACTACAAGACGCTGGGCGAGAACTCGATCGTCATCGACTGCGACGTGCTCCAGGCCGACGGCGGCACCCGCACCGCCGCCATCACCGGCGCGTACGTGGCGCTGGTCGACGCGGTCGCGT
The DNA here is from genome assembly GCF_040649155.1 of Streptosporangium sp. NPDC049046. Lineage (NCBI taxonomy): Bacteria > Bacillati > Actinomycetota > Actinomycetes > Streptosporangiales > Streptosporangiaceae > Streptosporangium > Streptosporangium sp. NPDC049046. The sequence goes on from NZ_JBEZEZ010000006.1 coordinate 223,156, forward strand.
GGATGCGCAAGCGCAAGATGTGCGGCGGAGACCCGCTGGTCGACTCGGTCGCGGCGGTCTCCGTCGGCGTCGTCGGCTCCACGGCGCTGCTCGACCTCTGCTACACCGAGGACGTCGCCGCAGAGACGGACATGAACGTGGTGATGACCGGTTCCGGCGAGTTCGTCGAGGTCCAGGGCACCGCCGAGGGCAAGCCGTTCGACCGCGCCGCCCTCGACGAGCTGCTCGACCTCGGCGCGGCCGGCTGCGCCGAGCTCACCCGCCTCCAGCGGGAGGCGTTGGCATGAGCCGCTTTCTCACGGTGAATCGTTCAGGAACGAGGCGGTCGGCATGAGCGAGTCCGGTACGACCGAGATCGAGACCGGTGCGGCCCGGTCCGGTGCGGCCCGTGTGGTCCTCGCCACCAGGAACTCGGGAAAGATCGCCGAGCTGCGCCGGATCCTCGCCGACGCCCGGATCCCGGTCGAGATCGTCGGGCTTGAGGAGTTCCCCGAGATCGGCGACGTCGCCGAGACCGGCCTCACCTTCGCGGAGAACGCGCTGCTCAAGGCACACGCGGTCGCACAGCAGTCCGGCCTGCCCGCGATCGCCGACGACTCCGGCCTCTGCGTCGACGCCCTGAACGGCATGCCGGGCATCTTCTCCGCCCGCTGGGCGGGAAGGCACGGCGACGACCAAGCCAACCTCGACCTGCTGCTCGCCCAGGTCTCCGACGTGCCCGCCGAGCACCGGGGCGCGCACTTCGCCTGCGCCGCGGCGCTCGCACTCCCCTCGGGGGAGGAGCGGGTGACCGAAGGGGCACTGCGCGGCGTGATCATCGACGTCCCGCGCGGCAGCGGCGGCTTCGGCTACGACCCGATCCTCGTCCCCGAGGGCGAGACCCGCACCACCGCCGAGCTGTCCGCCGCGGAGAAGGACGCGATCAGCCACCGTGGCCGCGCCTTCCGCGCCCTCGCCCCCGTCATCGCCGAGATGATCGCCTGACGGCGAGAGCCGCGCGGACGACGGCCGAGGAGCCCGAGACGTCCAGGTCGCGCCTGTAATCAGCGCGTAAGAACCCGCGGCCCCTTATGGGCGTAGCGTCGGGGGTATGCAGAGCAACAAGCGTGTGCCCTCCTGGGCCCCGGCGCTGATCGGCCTGGTGTCCGGCGCGGTGGCGGTGGCGGTGTCACTGCTCGTGGCGGGCCTGGTGAACCCCGCCGCCTTCCCGGTCGTCGCGGTCGGCAACTCCGTCGTCGACCTCACCCCTGCGCCGCTCAAGGAATGGGCGATCCGCACCTTCGGCGAGAACGACAAGACCGTGCTGCTCGCCGGGATCCTCCTGGTCATGGCCGCGATCGCCGTCGCGCTGGGAAGGGCCGCCGTCCGCGACCTCCGGTACGGGATGGCGGGTCTGGCCGCGTTCGGCCTCGTCGGCGTCGTCGCCGTGCTGACCCGGCCGGGTTCCGGGCCGGTGGACGTCGTCCCGACGCTCGTCGGGGTGGGCACCGGCATGCTCGTTCTGCGGTGGCTCGTCCGTCGCGCCCTCGTACCCGACGACGCCTCGGCCGGGTCGTACGCGGGGGTGTCGGGTGGCGCCTATGTCGTGGGTGCCGCGGGGGCCGCGGGGGCCGCGCACGACACCGGGCCGGGTCGCCAGGAAGAGATTTCGCACGACACCGGGCCGGAGCGCCTGCGACCGGTCTCGCCCGAGTCCTCATCGGAGGCAGGGGAGCGGACCGGACCGCAGGTACCGCCCGTCATGCGGGCGGGGAACGACCTGCGAGCCTTCGACCGCCGGGGCCTGCTGACCGGCGCGGTCGGCGGCGTGGCTCTCGCGGGGGTGGCGGGTCTGGCCGGGCGCGCGCTCTCCGGGCGGGCCGAGGTGAACGCGGCGCGCAGCGGCATCACACTGCCCCTGCCCGCGAAACCCCTCCCCGCGCTGCCCGCCGGGACCGACCTGAGGATCAGGGGCCTGTCGTCGTTCGTCACCCCCAACAACGACTTCTACCGGGTCGACACCACCCTGTCGGTCCCCCAGGTCGACCCGCGCGACTGGACCCTCACGATCCACGGCATGGTCGACAGGCCCGTGGAGCTCACCTTCGCCGACCTGATGAAACGCGCCGTGGTCGAGGCCGACGTCACGCTCTGCTGCGTCTCCAACGAGGTCGGCGGCCCCTACATCGGCAACGCCCGCTGGCTGGGCGTGAGCCTGGCCGCGGTGCTGCGCGACGCGGGCGTTCAGAAGGACGCGGACATGCTGCTCAGCACCTCCGCCGACGGCTGGACCGCGGGAACCCCGGTCGACGTCGTGATGGACGGCCGTGACGCCCTGCTCGCCTTCGGCATGAACGGCGAGGTGCTCCCCGTCGACCACGGCTTCCCGGTCCGCCAGGTCGTCCCCGGACTCTACGGCTACGTCTCGGCCACCAAGTGGGTCACCGACATCAAGGTCACCCGCTTCGACCAGGACGAGGCCTACTGGACGCCCAGAGGCTGGTCCGCGAAGGGGCCGATCAAGACCCAGTCGCGCATCGACCTGCCCAGGGACGGCGCGAGCGTCCCCGCCGGCAAGACCGTCGTCGCGGGGGTCGCCTGGGCACAGCACAAGGGCGTGGACGCGGTCGAGGTCCGCGTCGACCAGGGCGAGTGGCGCCAGGCCCGCCTCGCCGAGGCCCCCACCGCCGACACCTGGCGCCAGTGGGTCCTCGACGACTGGGACGCCACCCCCGGCGAACACACCATCGAGGTCCGCGCCACCGACACCACCGGCTACACCCAGACCGCCGAGCGCGCCTCTGTCGCCCCGGACGGCGCCACCGGCTGGCACACCATCCGGGTACGGGTCGGCTGACCCTGGCTGTATTCAAACCGTCCCGATAATTCTCGATCAGTAGTCTTGGGCCACGGAGATAGGGATGGTGAATCGGCGATCCTCGCATGTCGCCGGCAGAAGGTCACACTGGCTGTATCCCGAGATGGCCGATCTTGGGAAGGAAACTCCCGGGTGTGCGGGGCCGGCGCTGTTTCGGCGACGAGCGGCCAGTGCTGGGCGGGACCATCCCCGCGTGTGCGGGATCAACACGCTGGACAACCCAACGCCAAGTGGGGCCAAGGGCCACCCCCGCGTGTGCGGGGCCGACCTGTGCACCAACACCACCAAGGGGGGCCCGCGCGGACCACCCCCGCGTGTGCGGGGCTGACCCGCCCACCGCAGGAGGCGAGAACTTATAGTGCGGACCACCCCCGCGTATGCGGGGCCGACGTGAGCGGCGTGGATGCCCTGTACGGCTGCCTCGGGACCACCCCCGCGTGTGCGGGGCCGACCTGCGCAGGTACGGGCAGGCGGCCAGAGACTCGGGACCACCCCCGCGTGTGTGTGGCCGACCCGAAGCTAAAGATCATCGGGACGAACGCGCTGGGACCACTCCCGCGTGTGCGGGGCCAACGAGGACCTTCACCCGCGCCGCTCGGACGGAAAGGGACCACCCCCGCGTGTGCGGGGCCAACGCGCAACTCGTGCACCGCGACTACGACGAGGATGGATCACTCCCGCGTGTGCGGGGCCGACACGATGCTGATCGCATATCGGCTGTCGTCGGGGGGATCACCCCCGCGTGTGCGGGGCCGACGGAGCTGCCCGAGTTCGTTGAGGAGTACCGGCAGGATCACCCCCGCGTGTGCGGGGCCGACCCTTGCATGCCCTCTGGCCGGTCGTGGTGCTTGGGATCACCCCCGCGTGTGCGGGGCCGACCGCATCCTGATCGGCCCCGGCGGCGCCGTCACCGGATCACCCCCGCGTGTGCGGGGCCGACCCAATCTCTTCCGCGATAATCCCTGGATTAGAGGGATTACCCCCGCGTGTGCGGGGCCGACCTGGACGTCGACCAGATGATCTACCTGTACGAGGGATCACCCCCGCGTGTGCGGGGCCGACACTTTGTGACCTGGGGCCTTGTGGGCGTGAGGCCCGGTTTTTTATCAAGTGCATTCGGCAGGAACCGCCGATCTTGATCGTAGTTGGCGGGAGAGTACGAGGCCAGGTGATCTGCTGATTTTGGATGATCGCGTAGATCACTGTGGCCTCTTTTGCCGTATAGGGCGCTCTGGCCCCGGAAATGTCGGTGCCGGGCAATACGGTCTCCCGCACGTGGTCATGGGTTCGGCTACCTGCGGGAGGGGCGATGCGCTGGGTCTGGGGGAAGGCGGGGAAGGGGGATATCCCGCATCCGTTGATCTGTCACATGATCGATACGGCACACGTCGCGCTTCGGCTGCTTGAGGCGGGGCTGCCGGGATCCTTTGGTGGCAGGCTCAGTAGGGGTGTCGAGGAGCCCGCTGCGAAGCTGGCGATCGCGTTCGTCGCCGGGGCGCATGACATCGGCAAGTGCTCGTGCTGGCAGATGAAGCGTGATGACCTCCTTCCTACAGAGGCGCCGTCACGGATTCCGCAGGCGCTCTGGGAATCCCTGAAAGGGAAGGTTCCTCATGGATTGATGACCGATGTCCACCTGCGTGGCTGGCTCGTTGAGCGCTTCGGGCTCGCTCCTGATACGGCGGATCTGCTCGCGACGGCGGCCGGTGGTCATCACGGCGAGTTCTTCAACGAGGGGCGCCGTAACCTGCTGAAGAACACCACCGGCGACGGAGTGGTGCTTGGCGGTGCCGACTGGGCTCAGCTTCGTGATCGGTTGCTCGGGGAGCTCGCGGAGCGCTTGGGGGTCGATGACACATCGCTGTCCGCCTGGAAGCCGGACGTTCCAGACGCGGTGCTTCTTACAGGCCTGACGGCCGTGAGCGACTGGATCGCTTCGGACGAGCGCCGGTTTCCGTACGTCGGTGCGGAGGTTGACCTCGACGATTACATGCGGGCCAGCAAGAAACGGGCCGAAGAGGCGATCGACGCGCTGGGGTGGGCGCGGTGGCGGCCGGCTCGGCGGGCGTTTCCGGATCTCCTGCCGAAGAACGCGCGGCCGCGCGCTGCTCAGCGAACGGTCATGGAGATGGCCGACGAGGGCATGTTCGACGAGCCGGGCATCGTGATCGTCGAAGATGCCATGGGCGGTGGGAAGACCGAGATCGCGCAGTACGCTGTGGCCGAGTGGACTCGCAGGCTCGGACTGAGCGGTTTCTTCTTCGCTCTTCCGACCCAGGCGACCAGCAACCAGATGCTCGACCGGCTGCAGACCTTCCTCGGACTGCACTCGGCTTCGGACGCCCTCCTCCACCTTGTTCACGGTGCCGCCGGACTCAACGACGAGTTCCTCAAGCTCCTCGCGCAGGACGATCCTCGTGTCCGCGCGCAGATCAACCCCTCCAGCGTCCATGCTCAGGAAGGCCCGAAGGCAGCCGGTAACACCGGTGTGGACGTGACGGCCTCCCGATGGTTCACGGCCCGGTGGAGAGGGCTTCTCGCTCCCTGCGGGGTGGGCACCGTGGACCAGATCCTCCGCGCCGGGTTGCGGATCCGGCACAACGCCGTTCTTCACTTCGGGTTGTCCGGCAAGGTGGTGGTAATCGACGAGGTGCACGCTTATGACCTCTACATGTCCACGATCCTTGACCGGGTTCTTGAGTGGCTGGGCCGTCAGGGTGTCCCAGTGGTGTTGCTGTCGGCCACCCTCCCGTCTCGCCGTCGGCTGGAGCTGATGAGGGCCTGGCAACGAGGCGCCGGTAGGGAGGCTCTTCCCCCCGCCGAGTCGGAGGAGCCCGACAAGGCGCCGTACCCGCTGGTCAGCTGGGGTACGGCCACCACGTCGAGTTTTCGCCAGCCGGATCCGCCGCAGGACAGTTCGGTCGTCCTCGACTTCAGCCACGCGTACGACAGCGATAAGGAACTCGCCCGTTGGCTGGCCACGGTAACTGCCGACGGTGGGTGTGTGGCGGTGATCCGCAACACGGTGGGCCGGGCACAGTCGCTCTACAAAGCATTACGCGCAGCGGGTGTCCGGAAGAGGGACCTGATCCTTTTTCACGCGCGCTTCCCACACGCCCGGCGGCACGAGTTGGAACGGCAGGTGCTGCGGCTGTTCGGGAAGAAGGGAAGGCGCCCGAAGAAGAAGATCGTCATCGCCACTCAGGTGGTCGAGCAGAGCCTCGACATTGATTTCGATCTCATGATCACTGACCATGCTCCCGTCGATCTCCTTCTCCAGCGGGCCGGTCGTCTGCACCGCCACGATCGTGCGCCGGAGGCCAGACATGGCTTCGTCGCTCCCAGAATCGTTGTCACTGGCGTGTCGGGGGTGGATCCGGTCGGCTTTCCGACGGGGAGCACGATGATTTACGGCTCCCGGCTGCTCATCGCGTCCTGGTACGCGTTGAAGAACCTTCGGGAGAAGGGACGCGCGGAGATCAACCTGCCCGGCGACATCCGTACGTTGACCGAGGAGGTCTACGGCGGGGATCCGCCACCCAACCTCCGTCCAGCGGACGTCGATGCCTACGCGGTGGCGGTCGAGGAGGAGGAGAGCAAGCGCGACGTCGAGGAACTGCTGGCCGGAAACCGGTGCGTTCCCGGCCCGGACGGGGACAAGCTCCACCTGATGACCGAACTTGCCGAGAACGAGGAGAAGGACTCGCAGGTGACCCGCCTGGGCATGCCATCTGTGAACATCGTCCTTCTGGAGGAAGTGAGCGAAGGCGTGGTCCGCCCGGTCACGGGTGGTGATGCCTTCTCGCTTAACAAGAGCCCTAACCGTAAGTTGGAGCAGGCTCTCATCCAGTCGTCGCTGTCGGTGTCGACGCCAGTCGCGTTCGCCAGGGAGTTGTTCGACCGAGAACCCTGCTCGGCCTGGCGATGGACGTCATGGCTCCGCGATCACAGAGCTCTCGTCCTCAAAGGAGGTCGGGCACAGATCGGGAGCTACGAGGTCACGTACGACGAGATCCTCGGACTCCAGGCGACGGGAGCGGCGAAGGCTCCCTCGTGAAACCCCCGCACTGCGGGGCGCGTTCGGATTCTGGTGCGTGCACGATCCACGACTCTGGTCCACACCCCCACAGGGGTTGGTGCTGATCTATACAGCGGCGGAATCGAGAGGTCAAGCGGACAGAGCGTTTCGGCATTCTCGAAGCTTCCTCACACCGGACATCTCTAACCTGCCGATGTAGATCCTTCTTTTCTTATCCATGACTCCTTGAGAACAGAGGCATGAATTCATTCAATCCGCTCGACCAGCGGTGCGTTCCCATCCTCGGTCAAGACGACGAAGTCTCCCTGATGGACCTGCTCACCCAGGCGGACGAGCTGTCGGGAATCGGGGGTGAGTCGCCCACGATGACGGCGGCCCTCTACCGGCTGGCCATCGCGGTGCTCCATCGTTCACTCGGGCCTGTCGACGGTGACGCCTGGAAACGGATCTGGCAGGCCCGGGAGTTCCCTGTCGAGCGAATCGTTGACTATCTGGATCTGTGGAGGCACAGGTTCGACCTGTTCGGGGACGAGCCGTTCTACCAGTGCCGTGATCTCGCGACGGTCAAGCCCAATTCGGCGGCGCTGCTGGTGCCCTACAAGTCGTCCGGGAACAACGTCACTCTGTTCGACCACACGACTTCGGACATTCGTGTGACGCTCACCCCTGCGGAAGCCTTCCGCTGGCTGGTCACCGTGCAGGCCTTCGACCTCGGCGGGACCAAGACTCCGGGGGCGTCACCGGACAAGTCATCGACCGCCGCGCCTTGCGCCCGCGGAGCGGTCTTCCTCGTGAGAGGTGCGACGGTTTTCGAGACTCTTATGTTCAACCTCCCCGCATACGAGCCAGGCCGTCGGCCGATGGGCACCTCGGCCCGCGATGCTCCCGTGTGGGAGCGTCCGCAGCTTTCGGCCATGCCCCGTAAAGCCGCCGTCCCGAGAGGGTGGACCGACCTGCTCACCTGGCAGTCGCGCCGGGTCTGGCTTCGCCGTACGCAGAACGAGGACGGAAGCGTCGCGATCGGCGAGGTCGTCATCTGTCCCGGTGACTCCCTGCACAAGGATTTTCAGCTCAGCCATGTCGACCAGCACATGGCCTTCTACGGCGACAAGGTGACGCCACTCCGGATTGACCGTGAACGGGCGCTCTGGAGGAGTGCCAACGCCCTGGCCGCGCGTTCGGGTGCACTCGAACCTCGCCACGGCGTCCCGCCGAGGACGTTCGGGTGGCTGCTGGAGACAGAGAAGGCGGCAGGGCTGAGGTTGCCGCAACTCATCCCGGTCACCGCCTACGGCCTGGTCAACAAACAGTCCAAGCTCATTACCTGGGCCGCCGAGGACATCGTGTTGCCTGCGCGTCTGCTTGACCCCGCTGAGACGGAGGCCGCGACCGCGCTTGAGTCCGCTCTCCGGGCCGCCGAGGAGGTCGGAAGCCTGCTCTTCGAGCAGGCGCGGCGGCTACGTGGTGAGTTCAAGACCCGCATCGAGCTCCAAGAAGAGAAGAAAAAGGACTGGAGGCCGGTCCAGCTCACCAGTTACTGGGCCGCTCTCACTCCCGAGTACGACCGCCTGGCTCACCTGCTGGCCGAGGGAGAGTACGAGGAGGCGAAGCGGTCCTGGAGCCGTGCGGTGGAGGCCGCCGCGATCAAAGCGCTCAACCGGATGCTGGCCACCGGCACCACCAGCACGCGCAACCTCGCCATCCGCGCCAAGGTGGCGAGCACCGTCACTTTCCGGCTCCGTCAGGCCCTCGCTCAACTCGAAGCTGTTCCTGGAGTGACCGTATGACCAGTGATGATTCTCAGACCGACCGGTGGGAGGAGCGCTTCGCCGGGGCTCTCAAGGCATTGGTTCAGGCGCGAGGAGGCAAGGGGGACCTGGGGGCCTTGGCCGAACTGCGCCGCTACACGAAGGGGCAGATTCCCTCGGTCGGGGCCGCCTCTTCCCTCTTGGCGGTGCTGCCGGACTGGGTCACGGAGAAGCAGATGGCCGATGTCTTCCTTACGGCAGGGCTCTTCGCCGACCATCGTGAACACTCCGCCATGCATCGGAGCCTCGGGGCGTCTCTCGGCGCGTACAGAGCCCAGAAGCATGGCGACGTCGACTCCTGCCCCACGGACACCCGTCTCAAAGTCCTGCTCGGATCTCCCCGGGCAGGCCTCGGCCACCACCTCCGCCAGGCCATCGCTCTGCTCGACGGTATCTCCGTCAACTATGCGCAGCTGCTCCGCGACGTCCTGAACTGGGAGAACACCAGATTCCGGCACGACGGGCTCACCTACGCGGAGAGCCTCCGCCTGCGCTGGCTTCGCGACTACGACCGCATGGCACACACGGCATACGCCCGATCCGTCAGCCTCTCCGACGACAAGGAGACATCATGATCATCGAACTGCACATTCTCCAGTCCTTCGCTCCATCGAACCTGAACAGGGACGACAGCGGAGCGCCCAAATCGGCCGTCTTCGGTGACGTGCGCCGGGCACGGATCTCCAGCCAGTGCCTCAAGAGGTCGGCCCGCCTTCTCCTGCCCGACTACGGCGTCATCATCGGCAAGCGGAGCAAGGACTTCGCGGACAAGGCCGCAGATCTTCTCGCGGCTCGGGGGCGCGACCTCGCCGAGGCGCGCGCCGTGGCCGGTACGGCCCTGGAGGAATTGGGGCTGCCGACCGACAAGGACAACAACAGCAAATACTCGCTCTTCCTCCGCTCCAATGCCGTGGAACTCCTCGCGGAGGTGTGCGACAGCAACTACGACGCGCTGCTCACCCTTGTTCCGCAGAAGGCCAAGGAGGCGAAGGCCGGCGCCTCCAAGACCAAGAGCAGGAAGAAGAGTGAGATCGCCGGGCTGCACGACCTGATCGACGCCTCCAAGGCCGTCGACATCGCCCTGTTCGGACGCATGATCGCGAACAACAAGGATTTCAACGTGGACGCGGCCAGCCAGGTCGCCCACGCCATCTCCACCCACGCGGTCGCCGGCGAGTACGACTACTTCACCGCCGTCGACGACCTCCAGCGAGATGGCGACAGCGGCGCGGACATGATCGGAACCGTCGAGTTCAATGCGGCCTGCTACTACCGCTACGCGAACCTGGACCTGGCGCAGTTCAGCAAGAACCTGCCGGAAGACCCCGACCTCGTCCACCACGCGGCGCGCGCCTGGCTCCAGGCGTTCATCCACGCGATCCCCAGCGGCAAGCAGAACTCGATGGCCGCGCACAACCCGCCCTCGCTGATCCTCGCCGTCGTCCGCCGACACGGTGTCTGGAACCTGGCGAACGCCTTCGCCGACCCGGTCAAGGGAACCTTCCAGAAGGGCATCATCCAGGCGTCTGCCGAAGCGTTCCTGAGCCAGTTCGACCGGATCGCCACCGCGTACGGAGACGAGAACATCGTCGCCACCCGACTCCTCTCCATCGACGCCAAGGTGGACACCGATCTGGTGCAGGTCCGCACGGTGACCGAGCTGGTTGACGACGTCATCCAGGCACTGGCATGAACACCGCGACGCTCCTGCTCGGCATCGACGCACCGCTCCAGTCGTGGGGGGTGCAGTCGCGTTTCGAACGCCGTGACACAGGCATCGAGCCCAGCAAGTCGGGCATCGTCGGTCTGCTGGCCGCCGCGCTCGGAATCCCCCGTGACGGAGACATCAGGCACCTAGCCGCCTTCGGCATGGCTGTCCGTTGTGACCGTGAGGGGCAGGTGGAGCGTGACTATCACACCACGCAGAACGTGCCCACCACCGACGGCAGGTCATCCCGAACCATCGTCTCCGAACGGCACTATCTCGCCGATGCGTGCTTCCTCGTGGCGCTGGAGGGGGCGGCGGAGCACATCGAGGAGGCGGCGGAAGGCCTGCGCAAGCCAGTGTTCCCTCTCTTCCTCGGCCGTAAGGCGTTCGCCGCCCCACCGGATCTGTTCCTGGGGCTGACCGAGCTGTCCGCCACGGAGGCGGTCAGGAAGCACGTATGGCTCGAACGGCGAGGGCGGATCGTTCAGAAAGCGCGTCGCGACGCCGATGAAGGTAAGCCGCAGATGCTCCGGATCAGTTGCGACAGCGAGCCGGGTCCAAGCGTCCACATGCGGTACGACCACCCGGTCTCCTTCGCCTGGGCCGCCAGGAAATTCGCCCCCCGCTACGTTCGTACGGACTTTGTGCCCCTCACCTCCGGCCTGCTGCCCAGCCTCAAGGAACAGGCATGCACCTGAGTCGTCTCGCTCCCAACCTGGTCTCTCCCGATGTTCTGCGTGATCTCGCCGACCTTCAGCAGGTTCATCGACGTGTGATGGAGGGATTCGATGACGCCGAAGGCCCCGGTCGTCTGGCGCATGGCGTTCTTTGGCGTTGGGACGCGGATCCCGGGCGTACCCCTGTGATCTATGTGCAGTCGGCGACTCTGCCCGACTGGTCGCGGCTGCCTGTCGGTTATCTCGCGGAGCAGGCCAGGACGCGGGATCTCAGCGAGATACGGAACGTTCTGCACGCGGGTCGTCGATTCTCGTTCCGGCTGGTCGCCAGCGCGACGCGGAGCATCCCGAGCGAGCGGATCTCCGAAACGGACAGACCGCGAGGCAAGCGTGTTCCCATCGGAGATCCCGAGGGACAGCTTCAGTGGTTGAGCCAGCAGGGCGAGCGACACGGCTTTCACATCGAGAAGAGCGGTTCGGGGGCGGCGGACATCCGAGTCAACGCTCTCCCCAAGGGAAGCGGGCGCAGGGCCAGGGGACAGGTGACCGTGACACCGGTGCGCTTCGAAGGTCGCCTCGCGATCACCGACCCCGATGCCTTCTGGGAGGGCTTCACCACAGGCATAGGCAGAGCGAAAGCCTATGGCTGCGGTCTCCTCACCCTGGCCAGGCCGTAAGGAAGCTCTTCGATCGGAGGGCATCGGCTGCCAAGCCGCGCTCGGAGGGGACCAGGTGACGACCACCGAGTGCTTTTTGGTATCCCCGGTAGTGCTTTGACCTCGTTGAAGGGCTGGCTGAAGAGGGAATGTTCCCTTGCGGCAAGCGGCGGCTGGTTATCGTGGAGACGCCGCGCAGTCGCGAGGAGGGCACCGAGATGAGCGAGAACGACTGGAACCCAGACCTGGCGTACCCCGAGCGCAACGAGTACACCGGACAGCGAATAGCCAAGGCACGGAAGCTCAGAAACCTTACCCAGGAAGGCCTGGCCGGGCTCGCGCATGTCTCTCGAAGCCTGATAGCCAAGGTTGAGTCGGGCGTCAGGCCCGCCACCCCGTCTCTCGTCGCCGCTGTCGCACGAGCCTGTTCGGTGGATCCAGCGGAGATCAACGGGCAGCCGTACCGGGGGACCGACGAGCGCAGCGACGCCGTGCACGCGGCGATTCCCGCCATTCGGGTGGCCTTGGCCTACGTGGACGTCGCCCCCGACCTGGGCATGCCTCCCCGCACGCTCGACGAGCTGGCCGCTGAGGTGGTCGCGCTTCAGAAGCTTCAGAGGTCCGTGTCGTATGCCCAGCTCGGTGCTCTGCTTCCTGCGCTCCTGGAGGAGTTGACGGTTCAGGTCATGGAGCTGGATACGGTTCGTGCCTGGCGTCTGCTTAATCGCGCTCAAGCGCTCGCTGGATCCCTGGTACGCCGTCTCGGCTACAACGACCTGGCACAGGTTGTGGTGGAACGAACGACGGTCTCCGCGCAACGTGCGGAAGATCCATATCTGCCGCATGTGGTCACTCTGGGCCGGTCGCGATTGCTGATGACCATGGGTTCCTGGGATGTCGCCCTCAAGATGGTCCAGCGGGCCATGAATGAAATCGATCAGGATAACCCGGTGTCAACAGAGGTTTTCGGGGCGCTGCATCTGAACGCGGCCATCACCGCCGCGAGAGCGGGGAAAACGGCGGATGCCTGGGAGCACCACGGGGCCGCGACCGAGGCAGCGGCACGGATCAACCCGAGAGATCGTCGCGATCCCTATGGTCTGCAGATGAACCCGGGGAATGTCTCAATTCACGGGTGTGCGGTGGCTGTCGAGCTGGGTGATTTTGATCAAGCCATCCGGTTGGACCAAGGCGTCGACCTGTCCGGGCCGGACAACAATGACGAACGCCGAGCGCACCATGAGATCGACATGGCAAGGGCTCATCTGTGGGTCAACGACAACGACAGGGCGCTCAAGCGCATGATCAACGCTGAGCAGGTCGCGCCGCAGATGACACGCTTCCATCCCTCGGCAAGAGAGACGGTCCGCCAGCTCGTACGAGTCCATCGCAAGATTCCGGAGCCGCTGCGGGCGCTGCAAGGTCGCATGGCCGTCTGAAGGGGCGCCGCGTCAAGGGGGCTGCTGTGCACAAGCTGTGCACAGCAGCCCCCTTGACCGTTTCTAAGGTCACGGTAACAGCGAGTGGTCAATCAATCGCTTTCCGAATTCGACCTTTGGAGGACGGGTGATACGGCGCAAGGCACCGGTTGAATCTCAAGAGGTGGTCGATGAGGCCACGGCGGAAAGTCATGACAGGGCGCTGGCGGTCGTGCAGCTGCTGCTGATCGAGCGGGGCATCCGTGCTCATCGCCATCAGACGATCTGTCTGTCGCTTCACGGCAACCGCCTGGACGCTCTCATCTGTCCGGATCGGCCTCGTCCTCGGTCGCGGCTGGACCGATATCCGCCCGAACTGGCCGTGCTCGGCCCTGGGGGGCGGCGGGTGGCCGTGGTGACCGTCGGGCCTCGTTCGGGCTGCTACCTGGTCTGCTTGCGGGGCGGATCCGACCCTCGGGTCGTGCGGGGCGGATATCCCGAGCTGGTGGTGGAGTTGATCCTCGCGGCGCGACCGGGGATGCGGTCGTGATCGCCGGTATCGAGGACCTCGCCGCTCCTGCGGACGCCCCTGACCAAGGCCCCGTCGTGTGGCCCGCAGGCGACCTGCGCAACGGCCACGCCCTGCTGTTCGAGCGCGATCCGGACAGGCCCTTCGTGACCACTCCGGTACGGGGCGAGAAGTGGCGACGGCAGGGGCACCGGTTGCCGGGCCTGCTGTGGGGCCGCGTCACCGGCCTTGAGCCGCTCGCCGGGGGGCAGCGCTGGTGGGATGCCCTCGTCTATCCCATCGCGCTCTGCTGCGAGTTCTCAGCAGCCGACTCCATCACGATCACCGTGCTCAGCGACGCCCTCCTGGTGATCCAACCCCGCCACTCCGGTCACCGGCCGCGTCGCCGCACCCCTTGAAAGCCGGTGCGGCGACGTGCCCTTCCCGTATCCGCGTCGCCGCACCTTTGGAGGGAAAATCCTGAGTGAGCGGGGTCGACCCCTGCGGAATCAACTTCACCCAGAGCCACAAGGGACCACCCCCGCGTATGCGGGGCCGACACCATCGCCCACACCAGCCAGGGCATCACGCTCGGATCACCCCCGTGTGTGCGGGGCCGATGACCCCAAGGCGCTGGACCGGTGGACCACGATGGGACCACCCCCGCGGGCGAGGGGCCGACAAGAACCCGGCCGGGTCGATCTGCGCCACGATGGGACCACTCCGCGTGTGCGGGGCTGACCTGATCGTGGACGCGGCCTGGGTGCCGGTGTGGGGACCACCCCCGCGTGTGCGGGACCGACGAGCCGAAGTTCACCGGCACGAACGTGGGGCCGGGACCACTCCCGCGTGTGCGGGACCGACCTGTACTCCGACGGCAACGTGTTCCTCGCCCTGGGACCACTCCCGCGTGTGCGGGGCCGACCAGCACCTTGCGGCCGTAGCCGGTGTTCGTTGCGGATCACCCCCGCGTGTGCGGGTCCGACGACACACCCCACCGGTTCGGCCGGCGGCGAGCGGGATCACCCCCGCGTGTGCGGATCCGACTCCATTGAGATCCCCACGGTCGTTGGCCCCATAGGATCACCCCCGCGTGTGCGGGTCCGACCCGTTCGAAGGTGACGGCGCCTACGGGCCGATCGGATCACCCCCGCGTGTGCGGGTCCGACGTTCCGACCGCCACGGGGAACTTCATGCCGTCGGGATCACCCCCGCGTGTGCGGGTCCGACCTGATCGCCTCACGCACCTTCGCGCTCTTCGTTGGATCACCCCCGCGTGTGCGGGTCCGACACGTCGGTGATGACGCCGGTCTGGTGCAAGGAGGGATCACCCCCGCGTGTGCGGGTCCGACTCCCTTCAAAGATGAAAGCACCGTCACTCTTCAGGATCACCCCCGCGTGTGCGGGGCCGACACTTTGTGACCTGGGTCTTTGTAGGCGTGAGGCTCGGTTTTTTATCAAGTGCATGCGGCAGGAACCGCCGATCTTGATCGTAGTTGGCGGGGGAGTGCGGAGCCAGGTGATCTGCTGATTTTGGATGATTGCGTAGATCACCACGGCCTCTTTGGCCGTACGACAGGTATGCACCGGAGTCGCCCCGCTCCCGGCCAGGGGAAGCAGGCGCAGGGCCAGGGGACGGGTGACCGTGACGCCGATGCGTTTCGAAAGGCGCTTCGCGATCGCCGACTTCGATGCCGTTGTGACCGGTACTGGAACGACAGACGGGGACTGAGCCTTTAAATGGTCAACTCCTTCGTGCCGGGCGGGTGGGCCGCCCTACTATCTGGCTCCCAGGGGTTGGGGACGGGGGAGCCGGTGAACGAGTGGAGTTTGGCGTCGGGGGTCTACAACCCCGTGGTGACGATGGACGGGCAGCGGTGGCGGGACTTCGAGCTGGAGGTCCAGGTGCCGGTGGTGGCACCGGCGCCGCGCGAGAGCGAGCGGGAGCGGATGCGCTGGGGTCCGGCGCGGCTGGACCAGTGCAGGCCGTACGGCTTGGCGGGCGGGCTGGCCAGGCCCGATCCGCAGACCGAGGAGGACATGCTGCGGGCCGTTCCCCTCACCGAGCAGGGCACCCCGCGCCGCTTCCCCGACCCGCGCGGCATGTGGATCAGGCTGATCAACGGGAGCGGCCCGGCCGACGATCCGTTCCGGGCGACCAACGCGATCGACTGCGCGCTGTCGGTGCTCTCCACCTGGTACGGCACTCCCGCGGTGGCCGCGCCGCGCAGGCCCGAGTACGACAGGGTGGGCAGGCCGCTGCTCACCGGGGAGGCCGGGGGAGTGGCGAGGGCGGAGCGGTGGCTGGGGCAGCGCTTCCACTATGTGGGGCAGGGACGTCACGCCTACCTGCCGATCGCGCAGGCGCTGCTGGCCGGGGGGCACGGCTCCTCGGCGCTCATCGTCAACCGCTGGCCGGCCGGGGGCAGCCACGCGTGGAACGCGGTGAACTTCGACGGCGAGGTGATCTGGATCGACGCGCAGCGGGGGCACATGGCGGTGGAGCCGCCGTACGAGTCGGTGACGGGTGTGTTCTGCGTCGTGATCGACAGGGAGGGACGACGTCTGTGAACCCGGACCAGGCGAGGGCCGTGGCGGAGGAGTACTTCAACGGGGTCCGGGGCGCGGGTGCCGCCGTCGAGATCAGGATTTATGCCTTTCAAGAGGGCTATGTCGCCTGGGCGAACGAGCCCGAGCCCGACGATCCCAGCGTGCTGCCCGACACCGTCGGGTCCGGCTGCGTGGTGATCGACAGGGCCACCGGCGAGATCGTGATCCGGCCGCTGCTCAACCCCGAGACCGTGGCGGAGCAGTGGCCGGGACGCCGCCCCCGATAGCGAGGCGTCCCGGCCACCATG
This sequence comes from Streptosporangium sp. NPDC049046, assembly GCF_040649155.1. NCBI lineage: Bacteria > Bacillati > Actinomycetota > Actinomycetes > Streptosporangiales > Streptosporangiaceae > Streptosporangium > Streptosporangium sp. NPDC049046. The sequence continues at coordinate 239,685 of NZ_JBEZEZ010000006.1, forward strand.
TATGAACTGGCCCGACCTGGCCCGGCACTCCCGGCGTCCCGACCGTCCCGGTCCGGCCCCGCCGGTCCTGTCCTGCCGGGCCGGAGCGGGGGGCGCACCGTCCGGCTCGGGCCGTCCGGTGCTCAGCCGCTCGCGAGTGAGCCCACGACCGAGGCGCGGGCCGCGCGCCGGGCGGGCAGGACGGCCGCGAGCACCCCGGCGAGGCCGGACAGGGCGACGAACGACAGGATCTGCGGCACCGGCAGCTGGAAGACGACGTTGTCGGTCATCGTCTGCGCGGCCGCCCAGCCGAACGCGACTCCCAGCGTCACGCCGACCAGCGCGCCGATGAGGCCCAGGACCAGCGCCTCGACCGAGAGCATCCGCCGCAGCTGGGGCCGGGTCAGGCCGAGGGCACGCAGCAGCGCGGACTCGCGGGTGCGCTCGTGGACCGAGAGGGAGAGTGTGTTGGCGATGCCCAGCAGGGAGATGAGCACCGCCAGACCGAGCAGCCCCGTGATGATCATCAGTATCATGTCGAGCGCCTCGTCGAACTGGCCCCGCATCTCCGTCGAGCTCGCCACCTTCGCCGTCGGGTACGCCTCCGTCGCCGCCTCGACCGCCGCGAGCGCCCGGTCCGGGTCGACGCCGTCACGGTGCTTGATCATCACTCGGTTGTCGCCGACCTCGCCGAAGTAGCGGTCGAACTCCCGCTCGGGCACCGTCACGTCGGAGAGGCTCGCGTCGACACCGGAGATGCCCACGATCGAGAGATCGACCGTGCCCGCCTTCGCCGTCCGTACGGTGATCCGGTCACCGACCCCGAGCGCGAGCCGCTCGGCGACGCGGTCGGTGACGAGCGCGGTCCCCGGCACGAGCCGGTCGAGCGAGCCCGCGTCGAGCGGCGGCTTGAAGCCCGGGGTCGGGGTGAAGGTTCCCACGTCGTACCGCGTGGTGCCGGTCGCGAGCCTCGCGCCGGTCTCGCGGAAGGCGATGACCGAGTCCAGCTCGGACCGGCCTCGGAGGTCCTCGGCGATCGCGCGGGGCAGGCCGGAGTCGCGCCCCTGGGTCTGCACCATGTAGTCGAAGGGGAACTGCTCGTCGAGCTGCTGGGTGAACGTCACCCGGACGGTGCCGGTGACGACGGAGATGACCGTCATCAACGTCACGCCCACGGTGAGTGCCACGGTGGTGGTCGCCGACCGCTTCGGGTTGCGCCGGGAGTTGTCCACGGCCAGCCTGCCGGGTACGCCGAAGAGCTTGGCCGGTACCCACCCCGCGAAGGCGGAGAGCGGCCTGACGATCACCGGCCCGAGGATCAGCACCGCGAGGAAGACGGACGAGCATCCGGCCATCACCGTCACCAGGGCGGTCTCGCCCGGATCCGTGGAGATCCCCGCCACCACGATGCCCACGCCCGCGAGCAGGAACAGTCCCGCGAAGATCATTCGTACCAGGCCGGTCCTGAAGGTCCGCTCCTCGGTCTGCGAGCGCAGCGCCGCGATCGGTGCCACCCGCGTCGCGGCCCGCGCGGGCAGCAGTGCCGCGCCGACCGTGACCGTCAGGCCGATGACCAGGCCAAGGACGATGGTGGTCGGCGTCAGGGTGGCGGCGGCGGCCGTGGGCAGCGGCGCGTCGAACGCCGCCAGCACGGAGAGCGCCCCCGCACCCAGGCCGTAGCCGAGCAGCAGGCCGAACACCGACGACAGCAGGCCGACCACCGCCGACTCCAGCATGATCGAGGTGAAGACCTGCCCGCGCGTCGCCCCGACGCATCGCAGCAGCGCCATCTCGCGGGTCCGCTGGGCCACCAGGATGTTGAAGGTGTTGTAGATGACCAGCGCGGCCACGAACATCGCCACCACGCCGAACAGCAGCAGGCCCAGCTTCAGGAAGTCGCCGTTGGCGCCGTTGTTCCTGGCGAGGTCCGCCGCGTAGCGCTCACCGGTCTTGACCTCGTGACCCGCGCCCACGGCCGAGGCGACCGAGCCGCGCAGCGCCTCCTGGGTGACCCCCTCGGCGGCGGCGACGTCGATCTCCCGATACCCCTGCTGCCCGGTCATCTTCCTGGCGGTGTCCGTGGTGTAGCCGACCGCGCCGAAGTATCCGAGCTCCTGGTCCAGGCCGACGTCGAACAGGCCCACCAGCGTGAACTCGTGCCTGGCGTTGCTCGCGTCGAGCACCGCGACGGTGTCACCGACCTTGAAGCCCCTGGTCCTGGCGGTGCCCTCGTCGAGCACGGCCTGCGTCGCGGTCTTCGGGGCCGTACCGCTCACGATCGGCATACGGTTCAGGTCGCCCTCGGGCAGGGAGATTCCCGCGGTGGGGAAGTCACCGGCGGCCTTGCCGTCCTTGCCGATCAGGGCGGATGTGCCCCGTACCAGCCCCTGTGCGTCGGCCACCCCGTCCACGGCGCGCACCTTCTCCAGGGCGGCCTCGGAGATCACAGGAGGCTCGTCGCCGTTCCCCCCGGGCGCAGGGAGTACGGCGACGTCGATTTTGTCGGCCGCCGCGGAGAACTTCTCGGTGAACCCCGCGTCGATGGTGTCGGTCAGCACGAACGTCCCCGCGATGAAGCCGACCCCCAGCGCGATCGCGAGGGACGTCAGCATCAGGCGCAGCCGGTGCGCGAGCAACCCGGCCAGCGTCGTCCTCAGCACCTCACGCCTCCAGCTTCATCAGCGTGTCCAGCACCGACTGCGGCGTCGGCCCTGTCAGCTCGCTCACCAGCAGGCCGTCGCGGAGGAAGACCACACGGTCGGCGTACGAGGCCGCCACCGGGTCGTGGGTGACCATCACGATCGTCTGGTCGAGCTCGCGCACCGACGTCCGCAGGAAGGAGAGCACCTCGGCACCGCTGCGCGAGTCGAGATTGCCGGTGGGCTCGTCGGCGAAGATGACCTGAGGCCTGCTGATCAGGGCGCGGGCGACCGCGACGCGCTGCTGCTGGCCACCCGACAGTTCCGAGGGCTTATGGCCGAGCCGGTCGCGCAGGCCCACGGTCTCCACGACCCGGTCGAACAGCGCGGGGTCGGCCAGCCGCCCGGCGATCTCCAGCGGGAGCCGGATGTTCTGCTCGGCGGTGAGTGTCGGCAGCAGGTTGAACGCCTGGAAGACGAAGCCGATCCGATCGCGGCGGAGCATGGTGAGCTTCTTGTCGTTGAGTTCGGTCAGCTCCACGTCCCCGACGCGCACCTGCCCGCCGCTCACCGTGTCGAGTCCGGCCAGGCAGTGCATCAGCGTGGACTTGCCCGACCCCGAGGGACCCATGATCGCGGTGAAGGCGCCCGTCGCGAAGGAGACGTCCACTCCGCGCAGCGCGTGCACGGCGGTGTCCCCCCGGCCGTACACCTTGGTGAGACCTCTGGCCGTCACGGCCGGCGCCGCGCTTTCCCGCGCGTCCCACGCGCCGACCTCTCCGGTGATGGTCACGACAGCTCTCCTCAACAACGTGTGATGTTATGACGCACCAAACGGTATTGATGGGGAAAGAGGGATCCATCAGGCGTTAGGCCTGACTTATGGCGATACGGAGGGGGTCGGGAGAAGGAGGGACGCGACCTCCGCCGTAGTGCGGCCTCGGCCATTCGGACGAGGCGGGCGAGGCGAACGGGGCCTCACCCTCGATGGGATTCCTGCCCGAAGGCCGGGGCGCTCGCGGGTTTCTGATCCAGCGGGGTTCTCCCGGGGCTCTCGCCCCCGACCCGGGGCTCTCGCCCCCGACCCGGGGCTCTCGCCCCCGACCCGGGGCTCTCGCCCCCGACCCGGGGCTCTGTCTCCGGCCGAGGCTCTCGCCTTCGGCCAAGGCTCGTGCGGTTCTCGTGTCCGACGGGGAGACTCGCGCGGTTCCTGTCTCCGGCGGGGAAGGTTCCCGGCCCTCAACCGGTATTACCTCCGCGGGTATTTGATCTTCAAGGTGCCCAGGCCGACCTTGCCGGTGACACGCAGCACCGGCGCGTCAGGGTGTCCCGGTTCGGTGGCCTTGTTGGTGATCGTGCCCATGTTCGTCGTGAGAGAGTCGATCCGCACGGTCCACCCCCGTGGCACGATCACCAGGATGTTGCCCATCCCGCAGGTCGCCTCCAGCAACACCTCGCGGTGCGAGCACACGGCCCCGGTGAAGTCGATCTTCACGCTGCCCGAGCCGCAACTCGCCACGATGCGCGCGGGCACCACCCAGTAGTCCTTCTGCTGCACCGCCCCGTACTTCGTTTGCAGCTCCAGGACTCCGCTTCCGACGCCCCCGGCACCCCCGGTGCCCAGCATGGCGAGCCCCGCGTCGTCTCGCGGCAGGTCGGCAGTGATGGCCCTCAGGTCGTCGTACGTCCTCGCCGCCTGCGTCCGCTCGATCCGCTCCTCCAGTTCCTCCAGGGAGAGCCGTCCCTCTCCGGTGGCCACGCGCAACCGCTCGATGACCGCGTCACGATCGGAGTGCGACGCGCGGAGCCGACCGTCAAGGTTCGTCATACGACGATGCTAATCGGCGGAATGCGGGGTTACGATTCCCGATTCATAGGCATATACGACGACCTGTGCTCGATCCCGCAGGCTCAGCTTCGCCAGGATCCGGCCCAGATGCGTCTTGACCGTCGCCTCCGCCAGCTCCAGACGACCGGCGATCTCCGTGTTCGACAACCCCCTCGCCACCAACACCAGCACCTCCCGCTCCCGCGCGGTCAGCCCGGTCAGCACCGCCGGCTCGGCCACCGCGGAGGGGAGATGCACCGCGAAACGCTCCAGCAGCCGCCGCGTCGTACTCGGCGCCACCACCGCGTCCCCGCTGTGCACCGACTGGATCGCGCTCACCAGATCGGCGGGCGGCACATCCTTCAGCAGGAACCCCGACGCGCCCGCCTTCAACGCCGCGAACGCGTACTCGTCCAGATCGAACGTGGTCAGGATCAGCACCCGAGGCCCACCGGCCGTCGAACGGATCAGCCGCGTCGCCTCCACCCCGTCCATCACCGGCATCCGCACGTCCATCAGCACCACGTCCACGGCGACCGTCCGCACCGCCTCCACCGCCGCGGCCCCGTTACCCGCCTCCGCGACGACCTCGATGCCGGGATGGGCGTCGAGAACCATGCGGAAACCGGTGCGCAGCAACTCCTGATCGTCGACCAGCATCACCCGAATCACCTGGTCACCCACCGTGTGCTCCGTCAAGCCGCCCGCCCCGCCCCGGTATCGCCGATCGGCAGCCGCGCCACCACCTGGAACCCGCCACCGGGAACGGGGCTCGCCTTCACACTCCCGCCGAACATCGCGACCCGCTCGCGCATGCCGACCAGGCCGTGCCCACCCTCACGCTCCGGCGTCGCCGCGCCACGACCATCGTCGGTCACCCGCACGAGCAGCTCCCGCACGCCGTACTCCATCTCCACCGTGGCCCTGCTGTCCGGGCCACCGTGTTTGAGGGTATTGGTGAGCGCCTCCTGAACGATCCGGTAAACCGTGAGCTGCTCCCCCTCGGGAAGCTCCGCGGGAACACCGGACACCCGCAACTCCACCGGCAAACCCGACTCCCGCACCTGCGTCACCAGATCGTCCAACTGCGACAGGCTCGGCTGCGGAGCGTACTCCTCCTGGACACCGTCGGCCCGCAACACGCCCACCATCCGCCGCATCTCCGCCAGAGCCCTGCGGCCCGTGGCCGAGACCGCCTCCATCGCCCTGCGCGCCTGTTCAGGATCGCGGTCGATCGCGTACCCCGCCCCGTCGGCCTGAACGATGATCACACTCACGTTGTGCGCGACCACGTCGTGCAGCTCACGGGCGATCCTGGCCCGCTCCGCGGCCGCCGCCAGCCTGGCCTGCTGATCGCGATCGCGTTCCGCTCGCTCGGCCCGCTCCTCCAGACCCTCCAGATAACGGCGGCGGGTGTTCGCGTAGATCCCCGTCATCCAGATCGCGGCCGCGAACGCCGAGGCCGTGGCGAAGGCACGCAGGTCAAGTCCCTGAGGCACCCGCCCGAACACCAGGAACAACCCCAGCTCCACCACCAGCCCCGCCCCGACCGCCCAGCGCAGCGGGCGCCGCGACGCCACCCCGTACATGGCGACGAGCACGGAGACGTTGAAGAACAGGGGCGGAACCCCGGCGAGCCACTGGAGGAACGAGGCGAACGAGACGATCGCGAAGACCGCGACCGGACGCTCGCGCATCCAGAACAGCGGCACGAACAACAGCAGCGTCAGCCCCGCGAACCCCCACAGCCCCAGCCTCTCCGCCCCCCAGGCCACCAGGTCGACCACCCCGACGGCCCAGACATTGAGCAGCGAGACCAGCAGGAACGGGGTCAGCCACAGGGCGTCCGTGATCCTGGGATGGCGCACGCTCCAGGCGCGCAATCTGCCGAACACATCACTACGATACGTATGCGCAGATCAGAGCCCTTCCCCCTCAAGGTGGAGGTCGATGTACGACTCAGGTCGCACATCGAGCCGCACATTCGGCTTGGCTTACACAGCCTTTACGGTCTTTGGGGCACCATGGTTTCTGGGAGCGCCCTCCGGGGTGAGTAAAGGGAGATAGTTTGTGGTGATCAATCACAACGACGCCGGGTCGCGCGGCTAAGAAGACAGGCCGCGCGACCTGACGTTTTCTCTCCCGTTCCCCCGCCGCGACGGATAGCCGCCACATCGGACAGAGCTCCCTCGCCGCATACCGCTCGGCGCCTTCTCGGACGCTTCGGCGGCCTCACCGGGATCGTCGGCTTGCTCGCTCACCTGCCTACCCGCTTACCCGTGCGGATCCACGAGGGTCTTCCCGTCCGGCGGTGAACATCGTGCCGTCTCGTGCGGCACCGGGCGACGCCGGTCCCTCGGGCGGTCGATCCGGGCCCACGCGGGCGACTCACCGAAGCACCACCCACGGCGAAGCCGGCCGAACGCGCGTCCCCGGCCTCAACCCGCCGGATCGGACGCGACGGCACGGTCCTCCGCGAGGACGGATTCGCGCAGTAATTGAATGGCTCTGCGTATGACCGCGGATCTCGACGCGAAGCGTCTTTCGCTCCGACAGTATTCTATGAAAAATAGATCCTGGGCCGATATTGTCACGCTGGTGTCTGTCGACTTTATGTCGATCGATTGATTCTTGATTGTTTTGTGGGGTCGACGGGATTCGAACCCGCTCTGGACGGTACCTAAAACCGTTGCCTCTACCGTTGGGCTACGACCCCTATTTTTTCCTGCAAAATTCTCTGTCTGTGAATGGCAATTGGGGCAGAGAAAACGCAGGTTTTCTTTTCTGTTGTCCAGCCAGTTGCCATTGATATGGTCAACGTGCAGCGTCAATGCCTGACCTCGCCAGGCGCCCTCGATCCTACATCCCGCGCAGCGGTATGGCATCCCGGTCTCGATCAGGCAGCGCCTGAGCTGCCCGGGGTCCGGGCGTGGACCGCCCTCCGGTCGCATGGCGAGAACCTGTTCCGGACGACTGCGTCGCGGCGAGGGCTTCCCTCTGTTGGGGGAGACCCTGCGAAAGTGCGAGGTGTCGATTCCGAAGCGCTTCAGTTGGCGGCTGATATGAGCGTGGTTGCCGCCCGCGATGGTGATGCCGAGGCGGCGGAGAACGTCGGCGATGCTGAGGGATGCGGCCGCGGCCTCCGCCAGCATTTCCGGGGTGTATTTGTATTTGGTGGGCACGCCCCAAGTCTAGGTAATGGGACCGACAATTCTTGGGGCGTGCTCATGTCATATTAAATGGCGAAAATCGGGTGTCAGTCGACGCCTAGTTCGCGGCGGAGGCGGGCCACGTGGCCGGTCGCTTTCACGTTGTAGAGGGCCTTCTCGATCTTGCCGTCCGCGTCGATGACGAAGGTGGAGCGGATGACCCCGAGGGTCGTCTTGCCGTACATCGTCTTCTCCCCGTACGCGTCGTAGGCCTTGTGGACCTCAAGGGAGGGGTCGGACAGGAGCGGGAAGGTGAGGGCGTCGTGCTCGACGAACTTGGCGAGCTTGGCCGGGCTGTCCTTCGAGACGCCGAGCACGACGAATCCGGCCGAGGTGAGCGAGGCGAGGCTGTCGCGGAAGTCGCAGGCCTGCTTGGTGCAGCCCGGGGTCATCGCGGCGGGATAGAAGTAGAGGATGACGCGCTTACCGCGGTGGCTCTCCAGCGACACGGTGGTGCCGTCGGCGGCGGGAAGGGTGAAGTCCGGGGCGGCGTCGCCCGGCTCAAGTTTCATGGTGTTCCTCCGAGGAATGGTTCCCCGGTCAACTTACCGGCCTGCCCGAAGTGCCGTGGGTAGGTAGGACCTGACAGACTGATCAATGTCAAGGAGTAGGGGAGGATAGCCATGGCGGACACCGATCCCGCGGAGTTGGAACGACAGATCGAGCGCACGCGCGCGGAGTTGGCCCAGACGGTGGACGCCATCGCGGACCGGGTGAGCCCCAAGCGGGTCGCGGCGCGTGGTGTGGCGAAGGTCCGGGCGAACGCGGAGCATCTCGCCGCTCAGGTCGGTGACCTGGTGGGGGGCGCGGCGGGGCCGAAGCCGGTCAGGCTCGCCGGCGAGCCCGAGGACCTGTGGGCGGACGAGCGGCCGGACCTGGCGCCGATCCTGATCGGGGTGGGGGCGGCGCTGGCGCTCGGCGCGGTGGTCATGCTGTGGCGGCGCCGTCGTCGCTGACCGTCACCGGCCGGGGGAGCGAATGTCGCCGGTGACCGATCGGCTGCCCGGAATTGAGTAGGGGTTTACTCATGTGACCTTTTTCCCGCTCGCGGACCATCGCGAGTAGGAAAAAGGAGGGGTAAATCCATGAAAAACATCATTCGCGCTGCGATCGCGGTGGTGGCGACCACGGGCGTCATGCTGACCGTGGCTCCGGCCGCCTTCGCCGCGACACCGACGTCCGCCTCGGCCGCCTCCTCGGCGTCCTCGGCGCGAGACTTCGACGACAGCTTCGAGCAGGAGTCCAGGAACGGCTTGGCCACGTTTGAGGCCGTGTACTCGGTCAGGGGTGACGACGAGGAGGACAACACCTTCAGGCTGCGGGGCGAACTGTACGACGGTGACAGGCGCACCCTCCGCCAGGGGGGTCGCTGCGCCTACGTCGAGGTGCAGGTCACCTCGTCCGAGGACGAGGACTGGGACGTTGCCAAGCGCGACAGGCTGTGCAGCTACGACGACACCAAGCGCTTCCGCGTCACGGCGCACGACGTGAGCGAGGTGCGGGTCAAGACCTGCCAGGTCAAGTACCGTACCTGGTCGACCTACAAGTGCAGCAGGTGGGAAGAGCTCGACCTGGGCTTCTGAGATCTCTCCGAGGCCGGGAGCACCGCGGGCCATCGGGCCCGGAGGACGGGACCGAGATGTGAGGGGAACGGGCACTCGCCGGTGAGACGGCGGGTGCCCGTTTCGCGTCAGAGGAAGGTGCGGCCCTCGCCTCGGTAGGTGGGGACCTCGTCCACGACCTCGTCCCCGTCGATCAGGTGCAGGCTCGCGAAGCGCTCGCAGAGCTCGCCCGCCTTGGCGTGCCGGAACCAGACCCGGTCGCCGATGCGCAGGTCTTCCGCGGCCTGCCCGACGAGGGGGGTCTGGACCTCCCCGGCCCCTTCGTTGGAGTCGTAGCGCAGTCCGCACGGCAGGTAGGGCTGGGGCAGACGGTCGTCGCCGGGGGCGCCGGAGGCGGGGTAGCCGCCGCCGAGGACGGTGACGACGCCGGGGGCGGGGCGGCGTACGACGGGCAGGGCGAACAGGGCGGCGGGCCGGCCGGTGAATCCCCGGTAGAAGTCGAACAGGCGGGGATGGAAGAAACCGGATCCGGCCGCGATCTCGGTGACGGCCTTCTCCTCGGTGGTCTTCTCGATGCTGCCGGTGCCGCCGGCGTTGACGAACTCCAGGTCGGTGACCTGGCGGACGGCCTGGACGATCCGGCCCCTGCGGGTGATCAGCTCGCGGCGGGACCTGGCCTGCATCAGGCGGACGGCCCGGGTGAGGGCGGGGTTGCCCGGCGGGTCGTCGCCGACCCCGGCGATCTGGGCCTCGTACGCCATCAGGCCCACGAGCCGGAAGCCGGGCCTTTTGGCGATCTCGGTGGCGAGGTCGGCGGCCTGGTCGACCTCGCGGACAGGGGAGCGGCGGACGCCCGCCCTGAACCGGCCGCCGAGGGCGAGGTAGCCGGCGTCGACGTCCAGGCAGAGCCGGATCTCGTGGCGGTCGCGAACTCCGGCGACGGCGGATTCGACGAGGTCCAGGTGCTCGACCCGGTCCACCATGATCGTGATCTCCCGCGCCGCGATCGGCTCGGCGGCGAGTTCGGCGAGCGCGGCGCGGTCGACGGTGGGGTAGGCGACGAGCACGTCGCGCATCCCGGTGGAGACGAGCCAGAGGGCTTCGGGGAGGGTGAAGGCCATGATCCCGGTGAAGCCGTCCATGGCGAGGACGCGTTCGAGCACGGCTCGGGACCTGATGGACTTGCTGGCGACCCTGATCGGCTTGCCCCGGGCGCGGCGGGCCATGCCTTCGGCGTTGGCGCGCAGGGCCCGCAGGTCGAGGACGGCGAAGGGAGGGTCCAGGTGCGCTGTGGCCCGGTCGTAGCGCTGGCGGTCGTCCATGTCCGCAGGATAACTCCGATACGACAAAGATGAGTATTGTTCATGTTGCCCTGTCGGTGATCAATGCTCCCCCCAGGGAGGGCTCAAGATCGTGCAAGTGGGCGGTTGATCCCCGGCCCGGCCCTGCAGGAACGCGTACACATGGCCGGATGACGACTACTCTCCAGGACGTCCTGGCGGGCTCGGGGGGCACCGGTGCCGCGGGGAACACCGCGGGCTCGGGAGGCAAGGCGGGGGCTGAGCGGTTCCAGGACGTCCGGCGCAGGTCGGTGCGGATGCTCAGGCCGGGCAGGACCCTCGCGGGTGTCCCCACCGCGCTGACGGTGTCCGCCGTGCTGGCGGCCTCGGCCGCGGTGACGGTGGGCCTGCTCATGGACTCTCCGCTCGCGCGGGTGCCCTACCGGCGGATCGTCAAGGGCGTCGGCGCGTGGAACTGGTCGGATCCCGCCGTGTTCGCCGCCTCGGCGCTCGCCGTCGCGGTGGGCCTGGTGATGCTCGCGCTCGCCGCGCTGCCGGGGCGGTCACGGCTGGTGCCGCTGGAGGCGGGAGACCCGCACATGGTGATCGGCATCACCAGGTCCGGACTCCGCCGCACGCTGCGGGAGGCCGCCGAGTCGGTTGAGGAGGTGAACGGGGCACGGGTCCGGCTCACGTCGCGGATCGTCGAGGTCACCGTGTTCACCGACGCCGAGCGGACAGGCCCCGTGCTGCGCCGGGTGGGTGCGGCGGTGGGCGACCGGCTCGGGGGCCTGGGCGCGATGTGCGCGGGAGAGGTCGTCGTACGGCTGCGCAGGAAGGGGGCCTGATGAGGCCCTACCTGGGCAACCGGATCGGCCTGGCCGTCACGGGGACGGTGCTGGTGTGCGCCGGGCTCTACGCCTTCCTGCGGGGACGCGGTGACCTGCCGGGACAGGCGCCCGGTGCCAGGCTCGTGCCCCGAGGGTTCCCCGGGTGGCTGGCCGCGCATCCGTTGCCGGGCTGGCTGGTCGCGCTGCTGCTGGTGACGCTCGCTCTCGCGGCGCTGCGGTGGCTGCTACACGCCCTGGGATGGGGACGGTGGGGCAGGCGGACCGGGACGGGGACCGCCATGCTTGGAGTCGCTCTTAAAGAAGTCGAAGGGCTCACTCGTGTCCGCGTCAGGTACGTACGGCACGAGCGGCTGCGCATCGGGGTGGGCTGCGCGCCCGCGACCGATGTCGGCAGACTCGTGTCCCGGCTGAACAGAGACGCGGTGGGGAAGGTCCGACGGGCGCTCGGGGAGGTAGAACTCGGCGTGGTGGTTCGCCTTCACGTTCGCCGCCGCTGACTCCCCGTACTCCGGCGAGCCTGCCGTGCCTCCGTACGCCGACCGCTCACTCGCGCCTCCGTACGCCGACCGTTCGCCTGTCCCCCCGTACACGGGTCGTTCATCCGTCGCCCCGTACGCCGACCGTCGCTCCGGCTCCCCGTAGGCCGGGCGCTCACCCGTCCCTCCGTACACCATCCGGTCCGCCGTGTTTCCGTACGCGGGTGTCTCGCCCGTCGTGCCGTACCTCGGCCGGTCCGCCGCCTCGCCGTACGAGGTCCTCGCGGACGTGCTCTCCTCGGGAGCCCGCCCGTCGTACGACCCGTGCGCCGTCTCGTCGAAGGGGCTCGCGTACACCGGTCGCTCGGCCGTCGCGCCGTGCGAGGGGTCCTCGTCGCCGGGTCCCTCGTCCGAAGACTCCTCGTCCGCTCTTCCCGCCGCGACCTCGGGCGCCCTCTCCTCGTGCTTCTCGTGCCTGACGCCGAAGGCCAGTCCGGCGGCCAGGCAGAGCAGCGGGAGGGCGGGGACGACGTAGCGGTGGTCGAAGGCCGCGATGAAGGGCGGCAGGATGAGCAGTATCGTCCCCGCCGCCCAGGGCAGCAGCACCGCGCCGCCGAACCTTCGCAACCGCATCAGCACGCCGACCAGGCCGACCAGCAGGATCACCGCGAGGTACGGACCCCGCACGAAGCCGTACTCCTGGTAGTTACGCAGCAGGCCCGCGTAGGGTTCGGCCATCGTCGGCGCTCCCGACGAGCCCTGGTAGGCCACGGTCAGCTGCTCTGCGGTCTTGCCCTGCGAGGCGGCACCGGAGGTGAAGGGCCGCACGGTGTCGGGGAAGACGTAGGCGCTCTGCGGGCCGGGAGCCGGGTAGACGCGCCGAGTCCAGTCGAAGATGTGGGCCGCGTCCTCCAGACCCGCCCGCAGGAAGTCGAACGGCTGGGCCATGATCGCCTGGGTGGCGAAGGCGCCCGCGAGGGCGTCGCGCTCGGCCCAGCTGCCCTTGACCTTGTTCAGCGGCGACTCGCCGTCCCAGATGTAGACGGGCGGCGCCGCGCGCTGCCCCAGCGGCTCGACGGGACACAGGGCCGCCTCGGGGCCGGCCGGCTGGATTGCGGCGCAGTCGGCGAAGGTCATCGTCCGGGCCCAGAGGAAGGTGTTTCCCCTGGTCAGAGCGAAACTGCCGTGCTCGGCCCTGAACCAGGCCGCGTACGAGCCCAGGCCGATCGCGGCGGCGAGCGTCGCGGAGAGGACCGCCCGCCACCCGGCTCGGCGGATCACCATGCAGACCAGCGCCACGGCGATGAGCGGCAACCCGATCGTGCGGGTGACGGTCGCCGCGGCGAGCAGCGCCCCGGCCAGCGCGGCGACCCACGCCGCCGGGCGTCGCCGCCACAGCAGCAGCGTGACCGCGAGCACCGCGAGGAACTGGAAGAGCAGGTCCGCCATGACGAGGTGTTCGAGCTGGATCTGGTAGGCGTCGAACAGCACCGGCAGCGCGGCGAGCGTCGCACCCCACCCCGGCAGCCCGCCCAGCCTGCGCAGCAGCAGGTAGACGCAGACGGCCACGACCAGTCCGAGCAGGTGCTGCACCGCGACCACCGCGGGGATGCTGGACAGCGGCTTGAGGATCCACAGGAACAGCGAGTAACCCGCGGGGCGGGACTCCAGGGGGCGGGGGGCGAGCCCGGCGTTCAGGTAGACGAAGGAGTCGGCCCAGAACCACAGGGCGGGCCGGTAGCCGAGCATGGCGAGGAGGCGCAGGCCGCCACCCGCGAGCAGGGCGGTGATGAAGAGCCAGTGCGATCCGAGGAAGCGGAGCGTCCGCAGGGAGCGGGAAGGAGTCTCCGGAGCAGGAGAGCGGCGGGAGCGGCGGGAGCGGCTTGCCGGGGGCGTTCCCGTGACCACCGCGACCTCCCGAATCCCGCGCATGGCCACCCAGCATAGGCGTGGGATCGGAGGAGGCTGCACGTGATGCGAAATTTGGTAGCGATCGAGTTGTATGTCGTCAAGGTTCCGCGGTCCCGAGTCTCCCGCGCGCCCGTCAGAGGCCCCACCGCCCAAACTCCGAGGTCAGCACTCGATGACGTTCACCGCGAGCCCTCCCCGGCTGGTCTCCTTGTACTTGTCGAGCATGTCGCGGCCGGTGTCGCGCATCGTCTTGATGGCCTTGTCCAGCGAGACGAAGTGACGGCCGTCGCCGCGCATCGCGATCCTGGCGGCGGCGATGGCCTTGATCGAGGCGACCGCGTTGCGTTCGATGCACGGGATCTGCACCAGGCCGCCGATCGGGTCGCAGGTGAGCCCCAGGTTGTGCTCGATGCCGATCTCGGCGGCGTTCTCGACCTGCTCGGGGGTGCCACCCATCACCTCGGTGAGCCCGGCGGCGGCCATCGAGCAGGCCGAGCCGACCTCGCCCTGGCAGCCGACCTCGGCGCCCGAGATGGAGGCGTTCTCCTTGAACAGCACGCCGATCGCCCCGGCGGTGAGCAGGAAGCGGATCACGCCCTCGTCGTCGGCGTCCTTCGTGAAGCGGTCGTAGTAGGTGAGCACGGCCGGGATGATGCCCGCGGCGCCGTTGGTGGGCGCGGTGACGATCCGGCCGCCGGCGGCGTTCTCCTCGTTGACCGCGAGGGCGAAGAGCGAGACCCAGTCCATCGTCTGCAGCGAGTCCTTTTCTCCCGACTCGCTGCGCAGCTGCCGGTGGAGCTGGTGGGCGCGGCGGCGGACCTTCAGGCCGCCGGGCAGCATGCCCTCCTTGTCGATGCCGCGCCGCACGCACTCGCTCATGACCTGCCACAGGACGAGCAATCGGTCGCGAACCTCGGCCTCGGTGCGGCCGAACGCCTGCTCGTTCTCCAGCATCAACCCGGAGATGGACAGCCCGGTCTCCGCGCACTGGGCGAGCAGTTCGGCGGCCGTGGTGAAGGGGTGGGGCAGGACGGTGTCGTCGGCTTTGATCCGGTCGGCGCCGGTGGCGTTCTCGTCGACGACGAAGCCGCCGCCGACCGAGTAGTAGACCTTCTCGCGGACCGTCTCGCCGGACTCGGACAGGGCGGTGAAGCGCATGCCGTTGGGGTGGCCGGGGAGCGAGATCTTGCGTTCGAAGACGAGGTCCTCGCCGACGACGAAGGGGATCTCGCGCGAGCCGTACAGGGAGATGGTGCCCGACTCGCGCATGGCGGCGAGCCGGCCCTCGACCGCGTCGACGTCGACGAGCTCGGGCTTCTCGCCGGACAGGCCGAGCAGCACGGCCTTGTCGCTGCCGTGGCCCTTGCCGGTCAGGCCCAGCGAGCCGTACAGGACGGCGCGCACCCGGGCCGTCTTCTCCAGCAGCCCGTCCTGGTGGAGGCCGCGGGCGAACTTGTGGGCGGCGGCCATCGGGCCGCCGGTGTGCGAGCTGGACGGGCCGATTCCGATCTTGAAGAGATCGAAGACGCTGATCGTCATCTGAATCCTTCCAGCGTGGACGGCCACGCGCGCCCTCCGGCGCGCGTGACCGTGACGCGAGCGGGGAAAGGCTTAGGACTCACCCGAGGTGAGCGCGGCGTACTCCTCGGGCGACAACAGGTCGTCGGCGGAGCCCTCAAGACGTACGCGGAACAGCCAGCCCTCACCGTAGGAGTCGCTGTTGACCAGCGAGGGGTCGTCCACGACGGCCTGGTTGACCTCCACGACCTCGCCGTCGACCGGCGCGAAGATGTCGCTCACCGACTTGGTCGACTCGACCTCGCCGACGGCGTCACCGGAGGCGACCGTCGCGCCGACCTCGGGCACCTGCACGTAGACCACGTCACCCAGCGCCTCGGCGGCGTAGGCGGTGATGCCCACGGTGAGGGTGAGGCCGTCATCGATGCCGGAGATCCACTCGTGTTCCTTGGTGTAGTGCAGGTCCTCGGGAATGCTGCTCATTTTTTCCTCCTGTAGAAAGGCAGTGCGACGACCTCGACCGGCTCGTGGCTGCCCCTGATGTCGACGGCCAGTCCTGACGACAGGCCGTTGTCCACGTAGGCCATCGCGATGGGCCTGCCCAGTGACTGGGAGGGCGCCCCGCTGGTGACCTCGCCGACGACCTCGCCGTCACCGGCGACCACCACCGGATACCCGTGCCGGGGCACCCGGCGGCCGGTCGCGACGAGGCCGACCAGGCGGCGGGACGGCGGGACGTCCTTGAGGGATTCGAGGGCGGCCCGGCCGACGAAGTCGCCCGGTTTGTCAAACCTCACCACACGGCCGAGCCCGGCGTCGAACGGGGTCAGGGCGGCCGACAGTTCGTTGCCGTACAGCGGCATCCCGGCCTCCAGACGGAGGGTGTCGCGGGCGGACAGGCCCGCGGGGATCAGGCCGTGCGGCGCGCCCGCCTCGGTGAGGGCGGCCCAGAGCGGCTCGGCGTCCTCGGCCGCGACGAACAGCTCGAAGCCGTCCTCGCCGGTGTATCCGGTACGGGCGACGAGGGCCTCGCGACCGGCGACGACGGCGGGCAGGCCGGCGTAGTACCTGAGCCCTTCGAGGTCGGCGTCGGTGAGCGAGCCCAGGATCTCCACGGAGCGCGGACCCTGGACCGCGACCAGCGCGTACCGCTCGGAGCGGTCCTCCACCGCGGCGTCGAAGCCCTTGGCGCGGCCGGTCAGCTCGGCGGCCACCCGGGGGTAGTTGGAGGCGTTGGCGACGACCATGAACTCGGCGGGGGCGAGCCGGTAGACGATCAGGTCGTCCAGCACGCCGCCCTCGGCGTCGACGATCATCGTGTAGCGGGCGCGGCCGGGCTCCAGCGCGGAGAGGTGGCCGACCAGCGCGTAGTCGAGGGCTTCGGCGGCCTGCGGCCCCGTCACGAAGATCTCCCCCATGTGGGAGAGGTCGAACAGGCCGGCCGCCTGGCGGACCGCGTTGTGCTCGGCCGACTCGCTGCCGTAGCGGAGCGGCATCAGCCAGCCCGCGAAGTCGGTCAGCGTCGCGCCGAGGGACTCGTGGACGCCGCGCAGCGGCGTAGGTCGGGACATGTGCGCACCTCAGACAAGGGACAGATGAGAGCATCCTCCCCCTCTGTCGTGGGTGCCTGAGAGTTTCATCCGGGTTTTACCGGACTTTCACCTTCGGCGAGGTCGTGGGACCTGCTTTCCAGAGGGCACCTACCCGCACGGTCCTTTGCCTTGAGAGGTTCGCGGGGAGGGCTTGCTCCTTCAGGGGTCCTGGCCTGGCTGTCAGGACGCTCTCCCGCACGGGGTTCATCGGTGTCGTCGGCCAGCCTAACCGCCCGCACCGGCCGAGCGAAATCCCCTCGCGGCCCCGATCCGCGCCGGTCAGGGGGTGGCGTGCCGGATCAGCGCCTCGAACAGGGCCGACTCGTCGTCGGTCTCGGGGTGCCACTGGACGGCGACGGCGAAGGGGTGGCCGTCCACCTCCACGGCCTCGACCGTGCCGTCCTCGGCGTGGGCGGTCACGGTCAGGCCCTCGGCGAGCCGGTCGAGGGCCTGGTGGTGGTAGTGGGCCACCTCCACGGTCTCGGTCCCGAAGATCTTCGAGGTGTGGCTGCCGGGGGCGAGCCGCACCGGCATCCTGCCGTACCGGCCGGGGGCCGGGGCGTGCCCGGCGTGGCCGACCACGTCGGGCAGGTGCTGGTGGAGGCTGCCGCCCAGCGAGACGTTCAGGATCTGCATGCCCCTGCAGATCCCCAGGAAGGGTGTGCCCCGCTCCAGCGCCGCCTCGACCAGTCCCAGCTCGGCGTCGTCGCGGAACGGCCGGACGTAGCCGGTCCGCTCGTGCGGCTCCCGCCCGTACCGCTCGGGGCCGACGTCACCGCCACCGGCCAGGATCAGGCCGTCCAGGCGCCCCACCAGCGCCCAGGGGTCGCCCGCCGGGGGCAGGATCACCGGCTGCCCGCCCGCGCGGGCCACGTGGTCGACGTAGTCGTACGGCAGGAGCGCGGTGGTCGTCTCCCAGACGGTGAAGCGCGCGGGCTCGACGTAGCAGGTGATGCCGATGACGGGACGGGACATGATCTCTTTCTCACGCGGAGGCCGGGGACATGGGAGATGGGCCCACGTCCTCGCACGTTATCGGGGCCGGGGTATGGCCTGGGCAAATCCCGCCACCGCCGGTCGCGAAGGTGGCGGGGCGAGGTCTGCAGCGGGTCTACAGCGGGGTGACGTACGCGCCGGAGATGCCGCCGTCCACCAGGAACTCGGAGCCGGTGATGAAGCTCGCGTCGTCCGAGGCGAGGAACGCCACCGCGGCGGCGATCTCGGACGCCTCGGCGAAGCGGCCCACCGGGATGTGGACGAGGCGGCGCTGCGCCCGCTCGGGGTCCTTGGCGAACAATTCCTGCAGCAGCGGCGTGTTCACCGGCCCCGGGCACAGCGCGTTCACCCGGATCCCCTCGCGGGCGAACTGCACGCCCAGCTCGCGGGACATGGCGAGCACCCCGCCCTTGGAGGCGGTGTAGGAGATCTGGCTCGTCGCCGACCCCATCACGGCGACGAACGACGCGGTGTTGATGATCGACCCCTTGCCCTGCCGCCGCATGTACGGGATGGCGTGCTTGCAGCACAGGTAGACCGAGGTGAGGTTCACCTCCTGGACCCGGCGCCAGGCGTCGATGCCGGTCTCCAGGATCGAGTCGTCCTCGGGCGGCGAGATGCCCGCGTTGTTGAACGCGATGTCCACGCTGCCGTAGGTGTCGAACGCGGTCTGGAACACCCGGGCGACGTCGTCCTCGTCGGTCACGTCGGCCCGCACGAACAGCCCCCCGACCTCCTCGGCGGCCGCCGGACCGGTCGTCTCGTCCAGGTCCACGCACACGACGCGGGCGCCTTCCGCGGCGAACCGGCGCGCGGTGGCGAGGCCGATCCCGCTTCCGGCGCCGGTGATGACGGCGACCCTGTCCTGCAAACGCAGCATCGCTTCTACTCCTCGGAAATGAAGACGTTCTTGGTCTCGGTGAACGCTGACAGGGCGTCGGGACCCAGCTCGCGGCCGAGGCCCGACTGCTTGAAACCGCCGAACGGGGTCCAGTAGCGGACGCTCGAATGCGAGTTGACGCTGAGGTTGCCCGCCTCCACCGCTCTGGCGACCCGGAGCGCCCGGCCGACGTCGCGGGTCCAGATGGACCCGCTCAGGCCGTACGGGGTGTCGTTGGCGATCCGTACGGCGTCCGCCTCGTCGTCGAACGGCACCACCGACACCACGGGGCCGAAGATCTCCTCGGTGAACGCCCGGTCGTCGGCCGACCGGGGCGTCAGGACCGTCGGCGGGAACCAGAACCCCGGCCCCGACGGGCACACGCCCCGTAGGTGGGGCGGTTCGGTGACGAAGGAGGCCACCCGTTCCCTGTGCTCGGCGCTGATCAGCGGGCCCATCTCGGTGGCCTCGTCGCGGGGGTCGCCGACTCGGACGTTCAGCACCGCCTCGCCGAACCGCGCGAGGAACTCGTCGTGGACCGAGCGCTCGACCAGGATCCGGGAGCGCGCGCAGCAGTCCTGGCCCGCGTTGTCGAACACCGCGTACGGCGCGGTCGCCGCGGCCTTCTCCAGGTCGGCGTCGGCGAAGACCACGTTGGCGCTCTTGCCGCCCAGTTCCAGGGTGAGCCGCTTGACCTGTCCGGCGCAGGTGGCGGCGATCTGCTTGCCGACCTCGGTCGAGCCGGTGAACACGATCTTCGCCACCCCCGGGTGCTCGACCAGCCGGGCACCCGCGACCTCCCCGGCCCCCGGCAGGACCTGCAACACCCCCTCGGGCAGGCCGGCGGCCAGCGCCAGCTCGGCCACCCGCAGGGCGGTGAGCGGCGTCCACTCGGCGGGCTTGACGATCACGGTGTTGCCCGCGGCCAGCGCCGGGGCCGCCCCCCAGGTCATGATGACCATCGGGAAGTTCCACGGCACGATCACGCCGACGACGCCCAGCGGTTCCCTGAAGGTGACGTCCAGTCCGCCGGGCACCGGGATCTGCAGGCCGTGGTCGCGCTCGGGCGCCCCCGCGTAGAAGTCGAGCACGTCGGCGACGTTGCCCGCCTCCCAGCGGGCGTTGCCGATCGTGTGCCCGGCGTTGGCGACCTCCAGCAGGGCGAGCTCCTCGGCGTGCTCGCGCACCAGCGAGGCGAAACGGCGCAGCAGCCGGGCACGGTCTCCCGGCGCGACGTTCCGCCAGTGCGCGAAGGCGCGCCCGGCACGCTCCACGGCCCTGTCGATCTCGGCGGCGTCGGCCATCTCGATCTCGGCGACCGCCTCTTCCGTCGCCGGATTGATGATCTTCACATTCACATCCGTTCGAATCCCCGGAAAAGCTCCCAGTCGGTCACCGCCGCGTCGAAGGCGGTGAGCTCGACCCGGGCGTTGTTCGCGTAGTGCGCCACGACGTCCTCACCGAAGGCGTCCGCCGCGAACTCGGAGGTCTCCCAGAGCTCCAGCGCGTCGCGCAGCGTGCTCGGCACGGTCTCCGCGCCCGAGGAGTAGGCGTTCCCCGTGAAGGCGTCCTCAAGCGGCAGCTCGTTCTCGACACCGTGCAGGCCGGCCGCGATCAGCGCCGAGACCGCCAGGTAGGGGTTCACGTCGCCGCCGGGGACCCGGTTCTCGATCCGCAGCGATGGGCCGTGGCCGACCAGGCGCAACGCGCACGTCCGGTTGTCCACGCCCCACTTGACCGCGGTGGGGGCGAAGCTGCCCTGCACGTACCGCTTGTAGGAGTTGATGTTCGGCGCGTACAGCAGGGTGAGCTCGCGCATCAGCGCGATCTGCCCGGCGATGAAGTGCGCTCCCGTCGCCGACAGCCCGTGCGGCCCGGAACCGGCCATCACCGGCTCCCCGCCCGCGTCCCTGAGCGAGATGTGGATGTGGCAGGAGTTGCCCTCGCGCTGGTTCGGCTTGGCCATGAAGGTGATCGCCATGCCCTCCTGGGAGGCGATCTCCTTGGCGCCGTTCTTGTAGATCGAGTGGTTGTCGCAGCTGGCCAGGGCCTCGGCGAAGCGGAAGGCGATCTCGTGCTGGCCGAGGTTGCACTCGCCCTTGGCCGACTCGACGTACATGCCCGCGCCCTCCATGCCGAGCCTGATCCTGCGCAGCAGCGGCTCGACCCTCGCGGTGCCGAGGAGGGAGTAGTCGACGTTGTAGAGGTTGGCGGGGGTCAGGTCGCGGTAGCCGCGGCGCCAGGCGTCCTCGTAGGTGTCGCCGAAGACGACGAACTCCAGCTCGGTGCCGACGAAGGCGCCCCAGCCCCGCTCGTCCAGCCTGGCGAGCTGCCTGCGCAGGATCTGGCGCGGCGAGGCGGTCACGTCGGAGCCGTCCTCCCACACCAGGTCGGCCATCACCAGGGCCGTCCCCTCCTGCCACGGCACGCGGCGCAGGGTGGACATATCGGGTTTCATGACAAAGTCGCCGTATCCGCGCTCCCAGGACGACATGGCGTAGCCGTCGACCGTGTTCATGTCGACGTCGACCGCGAGCAGGTAGTTGCAGCCCTCGGAGGCGTGCCGCAGCACCTCCTCCAGGAAGTAGCGCCCCGACAGGCGTTTGCCCTGGAGGCGGCCCTGCATGTCGACGACCGCCAGCAGTACGGTGTCGATCCGCCCCGCCCGCACCTCGTCCTGAAGCTCGGTGACGTCCACACGCCCTCCTCGTCGGGGTCTTATTGGGCTAGTGTTAGACCATTGACGTGCAGCGGGGGGAGCGTTGTCAAGGGCCGGAGGAGATAATTGGACGAGCTGTCGCGGTTGACGGCCGTGTTGCGGCCGGTGCGGGCCGGCAACGCGTTCGAGGAGACGGTGGAGCGTCTGCTCCAGGTCATCAAGCTGGGGCTGGTGTCGGAGAAACTGCCGCCCGAGCGGGAGCTCGCCGCCCAGCTCGGCATCAGCAGGGTCACCCTGCGCGAGGCCATCCGCGAGCTGCAGGAGGCGGGCTATCTGGAGGTCCGCCGCGGCCGGTACGGCGGCGCCTTCCTCACCCACAACGTCCCGCCGCAGCCGCACCGGGACGACCTGCGCCGGGCCGTGGCCGACATGGGCACCGACGACCTGTCCGACGCCCTCACCTTCAGGATGGCGGTCGAGTGCGGCGCGGCCCAGGTGCTCGCCACCACCCCCCTCACCCCGGAGCGGCGCGAAACCCTGCGCGAGAGGCTGCGCGAGGTCAACTCGGCGGGCCCCGAGGACTACCGCCGCCTCGACACGGCCTTCCACCTCGCCATCGCCGAGCTCACCGGCTCCGCCCTGCTCGCCGGGGCCTGCGCCGACGCCAGGCTCCGGGTCACCGACCTGCTCAACGCGATCCCGGTGCTCCAGCGCAACATCGAGCACGCCTCCCTCCAGCACCAGGCGATCGTGACGGCCATCCTGGCCGGGGACCCCGAGGCCGCGCGCCGCGCCGTGGCCGAGCACCTTGAGGGGACCGCGGCGCTGCTGCGGGGTTTCCTCGCCTGACGCGCGGCGCGCCTCGTACGGGCGGCCTGTGCTTCGTACGGCGCCTCGCGGGCGCCCGGGGAGACCGCCGTGCCGTCGTGACGCCGGGTGACTCCCGCGCCGATCCTGCGGTGTTCCTCGCATAGCCTGGGGGACGGTGGGGGATTTGTTCCGAGAGCGGATCATGGACACAGGGCGGCTGCCGCTGTTCTGTTTCTTCGTCGCGCTGATCGTCGTCTTCCTGCTCACCAGGATCAACGTCCGGCTCATCCGTGCCAGGATCGGCTGGTTCGGCAACGTCAACGTCGGCGAGATGCACATCCACCACGTGGTGTTCGGCGTGGTGCTCACCCTGCTCGGCGGGGTGGCCGGCCTCATCGTCTCGGGGGTCTCGGAAGGCTGGTACGCGGTGACGGCGGCCGTCTTCGGCGCCGGGGCCGCCCTGATCCTGGACGAGTTCGCGCTCATCCTGCACCTGCACGACGTCTACTGGGAGGAGGAGGGCAGAGCCTCGGTCGACGCCGTGTTCGTCGCCGTCGCGGTCACCGCCCTGCTCCTGATCGGCCTGCGTCCCCTCGGCTGGGAGGACTACGCCGGCGAGTCCCCGGGCATGTGGCTCACGATCTCCTTCATCGTGACCAACCTCGTGCTCGCCGTGATCACGTTGCTCAAGGGCAAGATCTGGACGGGGCTCGTCGGGCTGTTCGTCCCGGTCCTCCTGGTGGCCGGCGCGATACGGCTCGCCCGCCCGGGATCGCCCTGGGCCCACTGGTTCTTCGCGCCGGGCTCCCGGCGTCCGCAGCCCCGCAAGATGGCGAGGGCGGAGGGCCGCGAGGAGCGCTGGCGTCGCCCGGTGATCCGCGGGAAGATCGCCTTCCAGGAGTTCCTCTCCGGCCGCCACGACCTCCCCTCCACCCGCCTTCGTTCCCGTCACTGAGCCCGCCGCCGAGTCCGTCGTGGGCCCGCGCGCCCCGTGGACCTCGGGCGAACGGCGGGCATACTGGGGGACGTGAGTACGCTTCCTTCCCGATGGGACGGCGTGGAGCGGCGCGTCCCGGAATCGCTGGCCGACCTGCGCGGCCCGGCGACGGGGACGGTCGCCCTGCCCGTCCACCTCGGCTGGTCCGGGCTCACCGAGTTCGATCTGGTGAACCCGCTGCTACGGATGAGCCTCTACCGCACGGTCATCACCGGCGGTGGCCGCTCCGACGCCGAGTCGTATCTGAACGCCGAGCATCTCGTCGCCGACTGGCCGACCCTGCGCCGGGGCATCGGGCCGAGTTACCGGAGGGCCTGGGAGACCAAGATCACCGCCCTGGGGTGGGGCACCGGGACGGGCGTCGAGGCGGATCGTGGCGCCGAGGCGGAAACCGGGACGGGTGCCGCGGCGCCGGGGTGGGAGCGGTGATCCTGCCTCCGTTCCAGCAGCGGATGCTGGAGGCCGCGCTACCCGCCTGCGGCAGGTTCGGGCTGGTCCTGGCGGGCGGGTACGCGATGAACGCCCACGGCTTCACCGAGCGCCCGAGCGACGACCTCGACTTCGCCACCGCCGCCGAGACGCCGCTGCCCGAGGTCGCGGAGGGAATGGCCGAGGCGTTCAGGCAGGCCGGGCTGGAGGTCACCATGACGGAGGTGACGCCCCGGATGGGCCGCCTCGTGGTCAGCGACCCGGTGACCGAGCAGAGCTGCGAGTTCGACCTGCTCAGGGAGGCGTTCCAGCAGCAGCCCGTGATCGTCGGCGACATCTCCGTCGTCTCCCTGGACGACGCGGTCGGCCTGAAGATGCGGGCCCTGCACGAGCGCAGCCTCGCCCGCGACGTCATCGACATCGCCTCGATCTCCCACCTGTACGGCTTCCGTGAGCTCGAACACCTCGCCCGCCTGCACAACGAGGAGTTCGAGCTCGCCGAGCTGGTGATGAGGCTGGAGTTCGTCGACCTGATCGCGGACGAGGACTTCGAGGCCTACGGCGTGGACGACGAGCGGATCACGGAGATCCGCCGGTTCGCCCGCGCCTGGGTGGAGGACATCGGCCTCCGCCGCGCCGAGGAGGGCGACGTCGACTACGACGACGTTCCCGACCCCGACTGAGAAGACCTGAACCGGTGAGGCCGGTGACCCAAGGAGGGTGAGGGGCTCCTGTGACGCATACCCGGCCTCTCGCGGGGCAGGTGAGGGTCCTCTCTGCCGAAGGGTGCTGATCATGGGTCTTATGGAGAAGCTCAACCTGCGTGAAATGAAGGCCAAGGCCAAGCTGAAGCTGGCCGGTCGGGTGGGTGACCGCCGCAAGGTGGCCGAGGCGAGGACGGAGGAGGCCGAGGCGAAGCTTCTGAAGACCAAGGACGAGATCCTGGACACCGTCGCGGAGATGCGCAGGGAGTACGGCGTCCGCCGCCGCTGACTCCCGCCCCGGGTGTCCTGCCGCTCGCCAAGTCCCTTCCGATCGGTTTTCCGGCGCATGACGTCAATGTAGGTTGACACCCTCGAGGGTGTCAACCTACATTGACGTCATCGTTTTCATCTCAGACCAGGGCGAGCCGCCCGAGATGGATTCGTGCGCGGTAGACAGGAAAAGCGGCCGAAGGCCGATCGCGTCGTTTCTGAGGGGGACACGTTGGCGGGGGTCGTATCACGGGACGCTGGAAACGACGCGGGAAACACTGAAGACCCCGGCGAACCGGGGCAACTCGGCGGCACCGTGCCGAAGTCCGCCTCCTGGCGGTTGCTGGTCGCCTACATGCGGCCCCACAGAAGGGCCCTGCTGCTGGGCGGGGTGCTCAGCCTGGTCGGCTCGCTGGCGGGGCTGGCGATGCCACTCCTGGCCAAGACGGTCATCGACGCCTTCGGCGAGCAGCGCTCCCTGCTCGGTCCGGTGCTCGGCCTGACCGCCGCCGTGCTCCTGGGCGCGGTCATCGGCGCGCTGGGTAACTACGTGCTGGAACGGATGGGCGAGGGCATCGTCTTCTCCGCCCGCCGTACCCTCGTCGACCGGATGCTGCGGCTGCGGGTCTCCGAGGTCGATCGGCTCAAGCCGGGTGACCTGATGTCCAGGGTGACCTCGGACACCACGCTGCTGCGGGCGGTGTTCACCAACGGCGTGGTCGAGACGGTCAGCTCGCTGTTCATGCTCGTGGGCGCCGTGGTGATGATGGCGCTCATCGACGGGATGTTGCTGCTCATCACGCTGGGAGTGATGGTCGTGGTCGGCGGCTTCGTCAGCCTGATCATGCCCCGCATCCAGCGGGCCTCGATGCAGGCGCAGGTCGCGGTGGGCGAGATGGGCGCGGTCCTCGACCGGGTGCTCCAGGCGTTCCGTACCGTGAAGGCGAGCGGCGCGGAGGAGCGGGAGATCGCCGCGGTGGGTGAGGCGGCCCGCGAGGCGCGTGACCGGGGGATCGCCGTGGCCTGGCTGACGTCGATCGCCGGCGTCTCGGCGTGGGTCTCCGCGCAACTGGCGTTCGTGGCCGTGCTCGGCGTGGGCGGCGCGCGGGTCACCTCCGGCGTGCTGGAGGTCTCCTCGCTGATCGCCTTCCTGCTGTACCTGTTCTATCTGGTCGCCCCCATCGGCCAGCTGGTCCAGGGCTTCACGCAGGTGCAGAACGGCCTGGCCGCGGTGAAGAGGATCCGCGAGATCGAGGAGCTTCCCGCCGAGAGAGCGGACGGCGCGGCGTACGAGGTCGGCAGGGCCCCCGCCGGGGTCGTCTTCGAGAACGTCGCCTTCCGCTACGGCGACGACAGACCGGTCGTCCACGACGCCGTCTCCTTCGAGGTGCCCGCGGGCGGCCTGACCGCCCTGGTGGGCCCGTCAGGGGCGGGCAAGTCCACGGTCTTCGCACTGCTGGAGCGCTTCTACGAGCGGCATGCGGGGACGATCACGATCGACGGCCGCGACATCGCGGACTGGCCGCTCGCCGAGTTGCGCGCCTGCCTCGGATACGTCGAGCAGGACGCGCCGGTGCTGGACGGCACGCTCAGGGAGAACCTCGTCTTCGCCGCGCCGGGTGTGGACGAGGCCGACATCTGGCGGGTGCTCGCCCGTACCCGGCTGGAGGATCTGGTCTCCCGGCTCCCCGAGGGACTGGAGACCCGGGTCGGCCATCGAGGGATCATGCTCTCCGGCGGCGAGCGCCAGCGGGTCGCCATCGCCCGCGCACTACTGCGCAGTCCCCGGCTCCTGTTGCTCGACGAGGCCACCTCCCAGCTCGACGCGGTCAACGAGCTGAGGCTCCGGGAGGTGGTCGCGGAGGTGGCGGCGGAGACGACCGTGCTGGTGATCGCCCACCGCCTCTCCACCGTGGCGGGGGCCGACCGGATCGTGGTGATGGAGGCGGGCAGGGTGAGGGCCGTGGGCACCCACGACGAGCTGCTCGCCGACGACGTCCTCTACCGCGAGCTGGCCACCACCCAGTTCCTGCTGCCCGGCTGAGGCCGCCTGCCCGTTCCCTTTCCCACCTGGTCCTGCGGGGATCGGCTTGGTTGCGTAAATTCATATCGTTCATAAAGGAATAATTCGGACACTGAGTCGAGGGGCTGATTCGCCGTCCGGTGAACCGGGCATCCCCGCCTGTGCGAAGCCTCTCCTTCGCATCGGAGCGCCCATCGGGCGCGCGCCGCATTCGATCACCCGGTCCCGTCCGTGCGGGACGGAGGAGCCGGGGCGTGGCGATCGTTACGGCTACATCAGGGGGTGCCACGGGCGTGCTGCCCGCGGCACCCCTTTTGCCGGGTTGACCGGTGGCCTCCGGGTGACCAAGTATGAATACGTTCATTCATTCTTGAGGGGGAGGTCGGGCATGTCCGGCAGCCGGATCGTGCGCGCGCCGCGCGGCACCACGCTCACCGCCAAGGGGTGGCCGCAGGAGGCGGCGCTCCGCATGATCCAGAACAATCTCGATCCCGAGGTCGCCGAGCATCCTGAGCAGCTCGTCGTCTACGGCGGCTCGGGCAAGGCCGCCCGCGACTGGCGCTCCTTCGACGCGATCACCCGTACGCTGACCACCCTGGAGGGCGACGAGACGCTGCTGGTGCAGTCGGGCCGCCCCGTCGGGGTGTTTCGCACCCACGAGTGGGCGCCCCGGGTGCTCATCGCCAACTCCAACCTGGTGCCCGACTGGGCCAACTGGGAGGAGTTCCGGCGTCTGGAGGCCGCCGGGCTCACCATGTACGGGCAGATGACGGCCGGCTCCTGGATCTACATCGGCACCCAGGGCATCCTGCAGGGCACCTACGAGACCTTCGGGGCCGTGGCCGCCAAGCGGTTCGGCGGGAGCCTCGCCGGGACGATCACGCTGACCGCCGGGCTCGGCGGCATGGGCGGCGCCCAGCCGCTCGCCGTGACGATGAACGGCGGCGTGGTGATCTGCGTCGACTGTGACCCCAGGTCGATCGACCGGCGCATCGAGCACCGCTACCTGGACGTCCGCGCCGCCGACCTCGACGAGGCGCTGCGCCTGGCGTACGAGGCCCGCGACCGGCGCGAGCCGCTGAGCATCGGGGTCGAGGGCAACGCGGCCGAGGTCGTGCCGGAACTGCTGCGCAGGGGCGCCGAGATCGATGTCGTCACCGACCAGACGTCCGCCCACGACCCGCTGATGTACCTGCCGGTCGGCGTGGCCTTCGAGGACATGGCCGACGAGCGCGAGAAGGACCCGGCGGGCTTCACCCGCAGGGCTCGCGAGTCCATGGCCGCCCACGTGGAGGCGATGGTCGGTTTCCAGGACGCCGGGGCCGAGGTCTTCGACTACGGCAACTCGATCCGGGGCGAGGCGCTGCTCGCGGGCTACACCCGCGCGTTCGACTTCCCCGGCTTCGTGCCCGCCTACATCCGGCCGCTGTTCTGCGAGGGCAAGGGCCCGTTCCGCTGGGCCGCGCTGTCCGGCGCCGCCTCCGACATCGCCAAGACCGACCGCGCGATCCTGGAGTTGTTCCCCGACAACGAGCCGCTCGCCAGGTGGATCCGGATGGCCGGGGAGAAGGTCCACTTCCAGGGGCTGCCCGCCCGCATCTGCTGGCTCGGGTACGGCGAGCGTCACCTGGCGGGGGAGCGGTTCAACGACATGGTCGCCTCGGGGGAGATCGAGGCCCCGCTGGTGATCGGCCGTGACCACCTCGACTGCGGCAGCGTCGCGAGCCCGTACCGGGAGACCGAGGGCATGGCGGACGGCTCCGACGCGATCGCCGACTGGCCGCTGCTGAACGCGATGCTCAACGTCGCCTCCGGCGCCGCGTGGGTCTCCATCCACCACGGCGGCGGTGTCGGCATCGGCCGTTCCATCCACTCGGGGCAGGTCACCGTGGCCGACGGCACCAGGCTGGGGGCCGAGAAGCTCAACCGGGTCCTCACCAACGACCCGGGCACGGGCGTCATCCGCCACGTCGACGCCGGGTACGACGAGGCCGTCACCGTGGCCGAGGAGCGGGGTGTGCGCGTCCCGATGCGCGAGTCCTGACCGGACGCGCCGCGACCGGGGCGCCGCGGGAACGTACGGGTGCCGATTCGCGTGCCGCGTCCCGATCGCGGTGCGCGAATTCCCCCGGTGCCGCTCGTTTTCGTCTCCGCGGGTGTATGAACGACAGCGGGGCGGGACGGGAGGGGAATGCTCGTGGGGGTTCGAGCGGTTGGAGGGGGCGTGGGTGACGGACTCGATGGGCTTCTGGAGGGGCGGAGACTGTCGCCCGTGCAGCGGCGGATCGCGCGTTACCTGGGCGACCACCTGTCCGAGGCCGTCTTCCTGTCCAGCGTGGAGCTCGCCGACCGGGCCGGGGTGAGCCAGCCGTCGGTGACGAGGTTCGCGATGGTGCTCGGCTTCGGGGGATATCCCGAGCTGCGGCAGGCGCTGCGCCCCCTGGTCGTGGGCGGCAGGAGGCCGTCGCGGGCCAACGAGCTGCAGACCGCGATCGACGTGGAGATCGACAATCTGCGGAGCGTGCGCGACGCGCTGAGCGACCCCTCCGACCTCTCCGAGCTGGGCGCCAACCTGGCGGGATGCGAGCCCCTGCCGGTGCTCGGCCTGCGGGTGTCGAGCGGGCTCGCCACCACGTTCGCCTACTTCGCGCGGCGGATCCACCCCGATGTCCGCCTGCTCACCCACGGCGGCTCCGAGCTGGCCGACGGCCTGTACGCCGCGCGCAGGGCGGGAGCGGCCTGGCTCGTCGCCGTCGTCCTGCCCCGCTACCCGGCCGAGGCCGTGCAGGCCCTGCGGGACGCCCGCCACCTCGGCCTGCGTACGGCGGTGATCACCGACCGGCGGGACGTGCCCTTCGCGGCGGACGTGGTCCTGGCCGCCCCCGTCGGCGAGCGGCTCGTCTTCGACTCGCACGCAGGCCCTCTCGCCCTGGCCATGGTGCTGGTGGAGGCGATGGCCGACGCGGCGCCGCTGCGCACCCAGGCCAGGCTTGAGGAGTACGAGCGGATGACCGACCAGGCCGGGGTCTTCACCGAGCACCTCGACTGACGGCCCGCGGTGATCGTTTTTGTCGTGGGTAAGGTGACTGCCATGTCAGAACGACCTACCGCGCTGATCACCGGCGCCTCCAAAGGGATCGGCGCCGCGATCGCCCGTGCCCTGGCCCCCACGCACGACCTGCTGCTCGGCGGACGCGACACCGAGGCGCTGTCCGGGATGGTCGCCGAGCTGCCCGGCGCGCGGCCCTGGCCGGTGGAGCTCACCGCCGTCACCGAGGCCGACGTCGCCGACATCGACCGGCTCGACGTGCTGGTGCACAGCGCGGGCGTGGTGAACCTGGGCCGTGTCGAGGAGACCCCCGCCGAGGTGTGGCGGCGCACGATGGAGATCAACGTGGTCGCGGTGGCCGAGCTCACCCGGCTGCTGCTGCCCGCCCTGCGCGCGGCGCACGGCCACGTGGTGCTGATCAACTCCGGTTCCGGGCTGCGGGCGAACCCGAGCTGGGTCTCCTACGCGGCGAGCAAGTACGCGCTGCGCGCCTTCGCCGACGGGCTCCGCCTGGAGGAGCCCGAGCTCCAGGTCACCACGATCTACCCGGGGCGGGTCGCGACCGACATGCAGCGTGAGGTACGGGCACAGGAGGGCGGCCCCTACCGGCAGGAGGATCACCTCGACGCGGACTCGGTGGCCAGGGTGGTGCTGACCGCTCTGACCGCGTCCCCGGACGCCAGCATCACCGAGATCACCATCCGTCCTACCGGCAAGCCCTCGAACTGAGCGCGGTGACCGAAGGCGCCTCAGGTCGGGAGGGCGCCGGGCCGAGGGCGCGGCGGGCTCGCCAATGAATGGTCTCATTCACATAATGGGAGGGTGTTCGACGAGATGTGGGGTGCCATAGAGCACCTCGGACGTGACGGCCGGACCCGGGGCTACCTGCGAGACGCGTGGTCGCCCGCGGATCTGGAACTCCGGCGATGGTTCGGGCAGGAGGCCGACAGACGCGGCCTCGACCTGAGGGAGGACCGCAACGGCAACCTGTGGGCCTGGTGGGGTGACCCCTCGGACCGGCCCGGCGTGGTCACCGGCAGTCATCTCGACTCGGTGCGCCAGGGCGGCGCCTTCGACGGCCCCCTCGGCGTCGTGTCGGCCTTCGCCGCCCTCGACCTGCTGCGGGCGAAGGACTTCCGGCCCGCGCGCCCCGTGGGAATCGCCTGCTTCACCGACGAGGAGGGCGCCAGGTTCGGCGTCCCGTGCGTCGGCTCCCGCCTGCTGACCGGCATCCTCGACCCCGACAGGGCCCGCGCCCTGAAGGACGACGAGGGCGACTCGCTCGCCGAGGTGCTGCGCGCGGCGGGGCGCGACCCCGGCGCTCTGGGCAGGGACGAGGAGACCCTGCGGCACATCGGCGTCTTCGTCGAACTCCACGTCGAGCAGGGACAGGACCTCGTCCACGTCGGCGCCGAGGTCGGCGTCGCCTCGGCCATCTGGCCGCACGGCCGCTGGCGGTTCGACTTCCACGGCCAGGCCAACCACGCGGGCACCACCCGCCTGGCCGACCGCGACGACCCCATGCTGCCCTTCGCCCGTACCGTCCTGCACGCCCGCCAGGCCGCCCAGCGCGGCGGCGTGGTCGCCACCTTCGGCAAGACGCGCGTGTCGCCCAACAACGCCAACGCCATCCCCGGCCTGGTCAGCGCCTGGCTGGACGCCAGGGGCGGCGACGAGGACGCGGTGAGGGAGCTCGTCGCCGAACTCACCGACTTCTCCGGTGCCGAGGTCACGGTCGAGTCGTGGACCCCGGTCGTCGACTTCGACGCGGCCCTGCGGGAACGGGTCGCCGAGGCCGCGGGCGGCGCACCCGTCCTGCCGACCGGCGCCGGACACGACGCGGGCATCCTCGCCTCCGCGGGCGTGCCCAGCGCGATGGTGTTCGTCCGCAATCCAACGGGAATCTCGCACTCTCCGGAGGAACACGCGGACCGGGCCGACTGTCACGCCGGGGTCACCGCCCTCGCCGCCGTCGTGGAGGACCTGTGCGGGAGCTGAACTACTGGTGCGAGCTGGCCTGGCTGCCGCCGGGCGAGGCCGTCGCGGGAGTACTCGTCAAGGTCAGGGACACCCTGATCGCCGAGATCGTCACCGGCGTGACGACCCCGCCCGGCGGAGCCGTCCGGCTCGCGGGCCTCACCCTTCCCGGGCTCGCCAACGCGCACTCCCACGCCTTCCACCGCGCCCTGCGCGGGGTGACGCAGCGCGAGAAGGGCAGCTTCTGGACCTGGCGCGAGCGGATGTACGGCGTGGCGGGAACGCTCGACCCCGACTCCTACCTCAGGCTCGCCAGGGCCACGTTCGCCGAGATGTCGCTGGCCGGGATCACCTGCGTGGGGGAGTTCCACTACCTGCACCACGGGCCGGACGGCAGGCCGTACGACGACTCGAACGCGATGGGACACGCGCTCGTCCAGGCCGCGCGGGAGGCGGGGCTGCGCATCGCGCTCCTGGACGCCTGCTACCTGACCGGCGGCGTCGGCACCCCGCTGAGCGGTGCGCAGCGGCGCTTCGGCGACGGGGACGCCGACGGGTGGGCCGCGCGGGCCGAGGCGCTCGTGGCCGGATACCGGGAGGATCGGGACGTGGAGATCGGCGTGGCCGTGCACTCGGTCCGCGCGGTGCGGGCCGAGCAGATCCCCGTGGTCGCCGAGTTCTCCCGGCACCACGCGGTCCCGCTGCACGCCCACGTCTCCGAGCAGCGGGCCGAGAACGCCGCCTGCGTGGACGCCTACGCCGCGACCCCGGTCCAGCTGCTGGACGC
Organism: Streptosporangium sp. NPDC049046; assembly: GCF_040649155.1. Classification (NCBI taxonomy): domain Bacteria; kingdom Bacillati; phylum Actinomycetota; class Actinomycetes; order Streptosporangiales; family Streptosporangiaceae; genus Streptosporangium; species Streptosporangium sp. NPDC049046. Next base: position 272,111 of record NZ_JBEZEZ010000006.1, read on the forward strand.
GCACGGCGCGCTCGGTCCCCGCTCGACCGCCGTACACGCCACGCACCTGTCGGACGTGGACGTCGCGCTGCTCGGCGCCTCCGGCACGCGCGTGTGCATGTGCCCGACGACCGAGCGCGACCTCGCCGACGGCATCGGGCCGGCGAGGAGGCTGTTCGAGGCGGGCTCGCCCATCACGCTCGGCTCGGACAGCCACGCGGTGATCGACCTGTTCGAGGAGGCCCGCGCGGTCGAACTGGACGAGCGGCTCGCGACCGAGCGGCGCGGTCACTGGTCGGCCGCCGAACTCCTGAACGCGGCCACGGCCGCGGGGCACGACTCGCTCGGCTTCGCCGACGCGGGCATGCTCGTCCCCGGTGCCTGGGCGGACCTGGTGTCGGTGCGCCTGGACTCGGTCCGTACGGCCGGAGCATCCCCGGCGCACCTGGCGGAGACCGTGGTCTTCGCCGCGACGGCCGCCGACGTGCACTCCGTGGTGTCGGGCGGGCGTCACGTGGTCGTCGACGGCGGGCACGTACTCGGCGACGTGGGCGCGATGCTCGCGCAAGCGGTCGGCGAGGTACTCGCCGAGGCGCGGGAGGAGAGGTCGGTATGACGAGCGAGGACCGTCCGGTGACGAGCACCCTTTTCGACGGCATCGGCCTGCTCTACACGGGCGACCCGGCGCGGGAGGAGATCGAGAACGCGGCGTTGGTGGTCGAGGGCGGCGAGGTGGTGTGGGCGGGTCCCGCCGACGCGGCTCCGCACGCCGACGAACGGGTGGATGTGGAGGGGCGCTGCGTCATCCCCGGTTTCGTCGACAGCCACGCCCACCTCGTCTTCGCGGGCGACCGCAGCGCCGAGTTCGCCGCCCGCATGGCGGGGCGCCCGTACACGGCGGGAGGTATCCGTACGACGGTGTCGGCCACCCGCGCCGCCTCCGACGCCGAACTCGCGGCGCGCACCGCCGCCCTGGTCGCCGAGATGCTCGCCCAGGGGACGACCACGGTCGAGATCAAGAGCGGCTACGGTCTCACGGTCGAGGACGAGCGCCGGTCACTGGAGATCGCGCGGAGGTTCACCGAGGAGACCACCTACCTGGGCGCGCACGTCGTCCCCCCCGACGCCTCCTCGGCCGACGAGTACGTCCGCACCGTCACCGGGGAGATGCTGGAGGCGTGCGTGCCGCACGCCCGGTGGATCGACGTGTTCTGCGAGCGCGGAGCCTTCGACGCCGACCAGAGCAGGGAGATCCTCCTCGCCGGGGTGAAGGCGGGACTGCTGCCGCGGATCCACGCCAACCAGCTGGGTGAGGGGCCGGGGGTGCGGATCGCCGCCGAGGTGGGCGCGGCCTCCGCCGACCACTGCACCCATCTGAGCGACGACGACGTCTCGGCGCTGTCGTCGTCGGGGGTGGTGGCGACCCTGCTGCCCGGCGCGGAGTTCTCCACCCGCTCGCCCTACCCCGACGCCCGCCGCCTGCTGGACGCCGGGGTGACCGTCGCGCTCGCCACCGACTGCAATCCCGGCTCCTCCTTCACCTCCTCCATGCCGTTCTGCGTGGCACTGGCGGTCCGTGAGATGCGGATGACACCGCTGGAGGCGATCAGGGCCGCCACGTACGGCGGGGCGAGGGCGCTGCGCCGCGGGGACGTCGGCACGCTGCGGGTGGGCAGCAGGGGGGATCTGGTGATTCTCGACACACCCACCTACGTCCACCTCGCCTACCGGCCGGGGGTACCGCTGGTGAGGCAGGTCTGGAAGGAGGGGCGCCGCCTGGTTTGAGCCCCTTTGCTGGGGTTAGTGGTGGCCCTCGTCGCGGCGCAGGGAAACATCCTCCTTGAGGAGGAAATCCAAAACCATTCTCCAGGCGTACTTCTTGAGGGAATCTTTGCCCTGATCCGTCCGTTGAAAAGACAAGCGATGTGTCTGAGCGCACGGGGCCTTGAGCGAGCGGTTGGACACGTCATAAGCACGCGGAGCGAGGTGCCATCGGATGGCAAGGCCGACGGGGAATCGGACGCAGGATCAGCATGTCTCTGATCGAGACCTGCTCGGGACCTACCTGGCAGAGATTGGACGGGTGCCCCTGCTCACCGCGGAGGAAGAGGTCGAGCTCGCCAAGCGGATCGAGGCGGGTCTCTTCGCTGAGCAGTTGCTGGACGGTGGGTTGGGCGGATTGACGGAGCCGCGGATCGGTGACGCGGCCGATGAGGAGCTTGAACGGCTGGCCGTTTCCGGACAGAGGGCCAAGGATGAATTCATCCAGGCCAATCTACGTCTTGTGGTGGCCGTCGCGCGCAAATATTCCGGGCGGGGAATGCCGCTGATCGATCTGGTCCAGGAGGGAAACCTGGGGCTGGTCCGCGCGGTCGAGAAGTTCGACTACCGGCGCGGTTACAAGTTCTCCACATACGCCACGTGGTGGATCAGGCAGTCGGTGGGACGCGCCATCCACGAGCAGGCCAGGCCGGTGCGCCTGCCCACCCACGCGGGCGAGCAGATGACCAGGCTGATGCGGGTCCGTCGCGACATGCTGGCCGAGTTCGACGTCGAGCCGACCGACGCCGATCTGGCCACGGTGCTCGAACTCCCCATCGAGCGGGTCCGTGAGCTCCGCCGCTGGGCCTCCGACCCCGTCTCCCTGCAACTGGGCGTGGGTGACGAGGACGAGACCGAGCTCGGCGACATGATCGCCGATGACACGTGGGCCGACCCCGAGCAGCAGGCGATGGACATCCTGGAGCGCGAGCGCCTCGAGGAGTGGCTGACCGGGCTTGAGGGGCAGACCCGTGAGATGCTCCGCTGGCGCTACGGCCTGATGGACGGCCGCGAGCACACGCTGACCGAGGTCGGCGAGCGGTACGGCATCGGTCGCGACCGCGCCCGCCGGATCGAGCGTGACGCTCTGGCCCGGCTGCGGAAGATGGCGACGGCGGCCTGAGCTTCGTGATCCGGCACGGTCTCGTTTGGACCGTGCCGGATCGTGGGGTTCTTTACGGTGAGGCTTGTCGCTGTGGCGGTGTTGTGCAGGCTGTGGTGAGTTCCATCGCTGCTCACGCTTTGAGCCTCCCCCGTAGTCCGGACACCGGCGGTGTGCCATCAGGGGCCGGCGGCTGGTGATGCCGCTCGTACTTGTTCGGGCTGTGGTGCGTCGCCGTTCACGCTGCGGTGGGCGGGTGCTCCGGCCGGCCGTCTCAGTCACCGTCTGGCGTTTCAGGCCTCCGGCCTGCTCGGGCGCGGTGGTTGCGGGCTTCTTTTAAGCCGGCCGGAACACCCGCCCACCTCCGCTGCACGTGCTCTCGCCGTACGGCGTGCGGACCGTAGTGACTTTCTCTCCGGCCGCCCTGGGTTCCGTGGATGGCTGAAGCGATCCGTACGGGACCGTCGAGAGGGAGCGCCGTAGCTGAAGCTCTACCTCGGAAAGGTGCGCAGGGCGGGGCGTCGGTCTTCCATGAGCGAGACACGACGGGCGTAGGGAGGGGGCAGCGCGGGTCGGAGGTTCTGTGAGAGCGGCTGCTTTCGTCGTCGGAATCGTGCGCCGGTGTTCGGTCCGAATGCGCGCGGTCGCTGCGCAGGATGTGGGACTCGCCTCACAGGACGGGCAACGTGACCACTGTGACGAATGCCTGCCGCCTCTGCGCTATGGGACGTCGGCTATTCGTAAGGGTCTGAACCGGCATGGCTCGGGCTGTTTCGTGGTTTGTTTATGTGTTCCGCCGCATTGTGTGGTGAGAGGGATCGGTGCGGTGGGGGTCTGGTTTTCTACGGTGCGCGCCGTGCGCTCCTTTCGAAAGTAACGCTTCAGTTACGGCGGCTCACGCTGAGCGGTCTCGTACGGATCGCTTCAGCCGCACAGAGGTCACAGGGCGGCCGGAGAGAGAGCGACTACGGTCCGCGCGCCGTGCGGCGGGGGCGTGCGCAGCGGAGGTGGGCGGGTGTTCCGGCCGGCTTGAAAAGAGCCCGCAACCACCGCGCCCGAGCAGGCCGGAGGCCTGAACCACCAGAGCGCAACTGAGACGGCCGGCCGGAGCACCCGCCCACCGCAGCGTGAACGGTCGCGGGCCCGATCCGTCCCCAGAAGCCTGCCGGGGTCCGTTCCGGGGAAGGGGGCCGAGGGTGACCAGGGGTTACGGGCCAGCCTATTCGCCCGGATCGAGGGGGTCCGGTGGGCGTGGCGTAGGGGTGGCGGAAGCCCTGGTAACTGCCAAGTGGAGTTGACCTGGGCTCTTTTAAGGCCATCTCCAAGTCATGGCACACCTTGTCCGAAACACATCTGAAACACCCTGCTGCCGAGATTCACAGATGTGAAACACACAAGGTCACACCTTGAAACGGTAGAAGAACACGCTGTGGCGCAACGTCAGTGCGCGGCCGGTCGATGGAGCCCAGAAGCGATCACTGCATGTGAAACCGGCAAAAGCCAATTGGAAGGAGGGTCGCTTCGCATGGAGATCGATAGCGGCTCCACAGCCTGGATGCTCGCGAGTACCGCACTCGTCCTACTCATGACACCGGGTCTCGCGTTCTTCTACGGGGGCATGACCAGGGCCAAGAGTGTTCTGAACATGATGATGATGTCGTGGGTCAGCATCATCGTCGTGACGATCGCCTGGGTGCTCTACGGTCACTCGCTCGCCTTCGACACCGTCGGAGACGGTTCGGGATTCCTCAACAAGATTATCGGTGGACTCGACAACATCGGTCTGAGCGGCCTGGTCGAGACGGCGACCAAGGATGACGGCACCGGTATGCCGAGCCTGGTCTTCTCGACGTTCCAGATGACTTTCGCGATCATCACGGTCGCGCTGATCAGCGGAGCGCTCGCCGACCGGGTGAAGTTCGGCGCGTGGGTCGTCTTCGCCATTGTCTGGGCGACGGTCGTCTACTTCCCCGTGGCCCACTGGGTGTGGGGCGGCGGCTGGCTGAGCAGCCTCGGCATCGAGGACTTCGCCGGCGGTACGGTCGTCCACATCAACGCCGGAGCCGCGGCCCTCGCGGTCGCCCTGGTGATCGGCAAGCGCGTCGGCTGGCGCAAGGACCCGATGCGACCGCACAACCTCACGTTGGTCCTTCTCGGCGCGGCCCTGCTGTGGTTCGGCTGGTTCGGCTTCAACTCGGGCTCCGAGCTCGCCGTTGACGGCACGACCGGCCTGGCGTTCATCAACACCCAGATCGCCACCGCCGTCGCGGCGGGCGCCTGGATCCTCGTCGAGAAGATCCGCGACGGTCACTCCACCACCCTGGGTGTCGCCTCCGGTGCGGTCTCCGGCCTGGTCGCGATCACCCCGGCCTGTGGTTTCGTCGACCCCTGGGCGGCGTTCGTGATCGGCGCGCTCGCCGGTGTCGCCTGTGCCTACGCGGTCGGCCTGAAGTACAAGCTCGGCTACGACGACTCCCTCGACGTGGTCGGCGTCCACCTCGTCGGCGGTGTCGTGGGTGCGGTGGCGCTGGGCTTCGTCGCCGCCTACCCGTTCGCCGACGGCCAGGAGAAGGGTCTCTTCTACGGCGGGCCGGTCTCCCAGCTCGGTGTGCAGGTGCTCGGTCCCGTCGCGGTCGGCGCCTACTCCTTCGTTATCTCCTGGATCATCGCTAAGATCATCGACAAGACAATGGGCTTCCGCATCTCGCAGGAAGACGAGATCACCGGCGTCGACATCACCTCCCACGCCGAGACCGGTTACGACCTCGGCACCATCCACTCCTCGGGTGTGGCCGCCGTCAACGGTCCGGCCCCCACCCCGGCGTCTAAGAAGGTGGACGCATGAGACTCATCACAGCGATCATCAAGCCGTTCAAGCTCGATGACGTGAAAGCGGCCCTGGAGCAGTTCGGGGTCAAGGGAATGACGGTCAGCGAAGCGAGCGGTTACGGCCGCCAGCGTGGTCACACCGAGGTCTACCGGGGTGCCGAGTACCAGGTCGACCTGGTGCCCAAGGTCCGCCTTGAGGTGCTCGCCGAGGAGGAGGACGCCGAGGATGTCATCGACGTCATCGTCAAGGCCTCGCAGACCGGCAAGATCGGTGACGGCAAGGTGTGGTCCGTCCCTGTGGACACGGTCATCCGCGTCCGCACCGGGGAACGCGGACCTGAGGCGCTCTAACCGGTGAGAGGCGACGCTCGCTCGTACGCCGCGGCCCGTAAGGAACGGGCCGCGGACATCGACCGCTGGTTGACGGACCTGGTCCGCACCGCCTGCGGTACGCCGTACGGGCCTAACGGGGGAACGACGAGAAACGACGAGCGCGGCGCCCTCAACGGGGTCGCGCTCGTCGCGGTCGGGAGCCTTGGCCGCTCCGAACTCGCGCCGGGCAGTGACCTCGACCTGGTCCTGCTGCACGACGGGCGGGAGGACGTCGCGCGTGTCGCCGACCGCATCTGGTATCCGATCTGGGACTCGGGGGTCGGTCTCGACCACTCGGTGCGGACGGTGGACGAGGCGGCCAAGGTCGCCAGGGAGGACCTCAAGGCGGTCCTCGGCCTGATCCAGGCGCGGCACGTGGCCGGAGACCCGGAGCTGACGCGCTCGGCGCGTGAGATCGTGCTCGCCGAGTGGCGTGCCGACTCCCGGCGCCGCCTGGGCGAGTTGCGTGACGCCGCGGACAAGCGGGCGGAGGCGAGCGGCGAGCTGGCGTTCCTGCTCGAACCCGACCTCAAGGACTCCCGCGGCGGCATCCGCGACGTGCAGGCGATGCAGGCGGTGGCGGCGGCCTGGGTCGCCTCGGCCCCGGGTCCCCGGGTCCGTGAGGCCTATGAGTTGCTGCTCGACATCCGGCACGGTCTGCACCTGGTGACCGCCCGCGGCGCGGACAGGCTGGTGCTCCAGGAGCAGGACGCCGTGGCCGGGATGCTCGGGCTGCTCGACGCCGAGGCGCTGATGCGCAGGCTCGCCGAGGCCGCCAGGACGATCGGGCACGCCTTCGACGCCACCTGGCGCACCGTCGACCGGTTGCTCACCGGCCCCACCCCCCGTGGTCGTCGCCCGCTCGCCGACGGCGTCGTCGAGCACGGCGGAGAGGTCGTGCTCGCTCGCGGGGTGAACCCGCGCAAGGACCCGGTGCTGGTGCTGCGCGCCGCCGCCGCGGCGGCCGAGGCGGGGCTGCCGCTGGCGCCCGCCACGGTCACCACGCTGGCCGCCCAGTCGCCGCCGCTGCCCGTGCCCTGGCCGGACGAGGCGCGTGACGCGCTGGTGGCGCTGCTCGGGGCCGGCCGCGCGGCCGTGCCCGTCTGGGAGGAGCTCGACCAGGCGGGAGTGCTGGTCCGCCTGCTGCCCGACTGGGAGCGGGTGCGGCACCGACCGCAGCGCAATCCGGTGCACCGCTACACCGTCGACCGGCATCTGATCGAGGCCGCCGCGGGGGCCGCCTCGTTCACCCGCGAGGTCTCGCGGCCCGACCTGCTGCTCATCTCCGCGCTCCTGCACGACATCGGCAAGGGCTATCCCGGTGACCACTCCACCACCGGCGCCGTCGTCGCCCGCGACATCGGGACCCGGATGGGCCTGCCCCCGGCGGACGTCGACATCCTGGAGACCGTGGTCCGCCACCACCTGCTGCTGCCCGAGACGGCCACCCGCCGCGACCTGGACGACCCGGTGACGATCTCCCGGGTGGCCGAGGCCGTCGGCTCGCGTGAGGTCCTCGAACTGCTGGCGGCCCTCGCGGTGGCCGACGGCCACGCCACCGGGCCCGCCGCCTGGAACTCGTGGAAGGCCTCGCTCGTCGCCGACCTGGTACGCCGGGTGCGTTCCGCGCTCTCGGGAACCCCGCTGCGTCCCGCGCCCTCGCTCTCGGTGGAGCAGGCTTCCCTCGCCCGCCACGGCGGGGGCGCCGTGCGCATCAACGGGGGAGCGGTCACCGTGGTCGCGCCCGACCGCGCCGGCCTGCTCTGGCGCGCGGCCGGGGTGCTGGCCGCGCATCGGATGGTGGTCCGCTCCGCGTCGGCGGCCTCGGCGGGGGCGACCGCCGTCATCGAGTTCTCGGTCGTTCCCGAGTACGGTTCGCCGCCCGACCCCGCGACGCTGGAGGCCGACCTGCGCCTCGTCCTGGCCGGTCGTCTCGACATCGAGCAACGCCTGGCCAGGAGGACCAGGTCGATGCGCCCGGCCCGGGTGCCGGTGGCGCCGCCGAGGGTGAACCTGGTGGACGACGCCTCCAACACCGCGACCGTCATCGAGGTACGCGCCCATGATCGTCCGGGTCTTTTGTGGCGGATTGGTAGAGCATTTGGTGAATGTGGCCTTGACGTACGGGCCGCCCGTGTGGAGACTCTCGGCGCAGAGGCGGTGGACGTCTTCTACGTGGTCGACAGAGCCGGTCGCCCACTGACCGACGAGGTCCAGCGGGCACAGGTACGCGATCAAGTGCTCGCTGCCCTGCGATAACCGTAAAAAATCGGTCCCTAGTCGCCTTCGTAACGATTAAAGGCGCTATGTCGGTTTTGCCGATTCTTACTCGTGACCTTGTGGTGTGATGTTGTCCACTTGTGTCGTGATTGAGGGGTATCGAGAGCGGTGACTACGGCGACATCCGAGGGCGGGGGCGCTTCGGCACCCGACCGCGCTAAGCGGCCTGCCGCCCGCTTCGGTTTGAAGAACTGGCGCGTGCGTTCGCGCCTGACGGCCCTGATCCTGGTTCCGACGGCGGTGGGTGTCGTACTCGCCGGCACGCGGGTGGTGGCCTCCATCGACAGTGTGGCGGTCTACCAGCGGACCGCCGCCGCGGCGGAGTACTCCGGTGGACTCCGCGACCTCGCCCAGGCGCTCGGCCTGGAGCGTGACCGCGGTGCCTGGTCGTCGTTCCAGCCCACGAACAAGAGCCTGAAGGACAGCTCCGACGCGCAGCGGAAGACCGTGGACGCGCTGGTGAGGAAGGTGCGGCAGGAAGTCCAGGCGATCGACGACTCCTACGGAGCCAGGATCGTCGAGGCGGCCAAGAACGTGACCTACCAGCTGGACGGCCTCCCCGCGCTGCGTGCTCTGCCCGGTATCAACCGGATGGAACGATACAGTTTCATGATCGCTCCGTTGCTGACACTCCACGAGGAGCTCACCCTGGTCAGCGACGATCCGGAGATCGTCGGTAACACCCGCGCGCTCAGCGATCTGGCGTACGCCAAGGAGGAGGTCTCCAAGCAGCGCGCCCGGCTGCTGGCCGGTTACTACGCGCCCTCGCTCATCACCCCGCAGGAGATCGAGAAGTTCATCGCCTCCCGCTCCCGGATGGACGAGTACCAGGCTGACTTCGGCGTCGAGTCGACCCCGGCGAACGCGCAGCTTCTCGCGAGCGCCCTGATCGACGAGAGGGTCCACCGAGCCGAGCTCACCAAGGCCAGGGTCATCGTGCTCGCCAGCAACCCCGCGCGCACCGGGCGGCTGCTGTCGAACTTCAACGAGGTCAAGCAGTGGTTCTCGGACAACGCCGTGGTCCTCGACCAGATGCGGAAGGTCGAGAACAAGGTCGCCGGTGACGTGGTCACCCGGGCCAGGGATCTGCAGGACGCCGAGCAGCGCAACGCGATCATCACCGCGGGGCTGATCCTGCTGCTGCTCCTGCTGGTGCTCGGACTCACGGTCGTCATCGCCCGCTCGATGGTGACGCCGCTGCGCCGTCTGCGCGCCGAGGCACTGGAGGTCGCGAGCTTCAGGCTTCCCGAGATCGTGCGACGGCTCCGGGTCTCCGGCGACGCCCGCGAGCCCGACGTCGACCTCATCTCGATCGACACCAGCGACGAGATCGGGGAGGTCGCCAGGGCCTTCGACGAGGTGCAGCGGCAGGCCGTCCGCCTCGCCTCCGAGGAGTCCGAGCTCAGGTCCAACATCAGCGCGATGTTCGTCAACCTGTCGCGGCGCACCCAGACCCTGGTCGAACGGCAGATCTCGCTCATCGACGGTCTGGAGAAGGGCGAGGAGGACGGCCGCCGCCTGGCCGACCTGTTCAAGCTCGACCACCTGGCCACCCGCATGCGGCGTAACTCCGAGAACCTCCTGGTCCTCGCGGGTCACGAGCCGACCCGCAGGCGGAGCCAGCCGGCCAAGCTCGTCGACGTCGTCCGCGCCTCCCTGTCGGAGGTCGAGGACTACGAGCGGGTCCAGGTCAAGGTGCACCGGACGATCTCGGTCGCGGGCAGCGCCGCCAACGACATCGTGCACCTGGTCGCCGAGCTGGTGGAGAACGCCATCCAGTTCTCCCCCCGGACGAGCCAGGTCGTGGTCTCCAGCAGCATGATCGAGGGCGGCGGCGCACTGCTCGCGGTGAGTGACCCGGGCATCGGCATGACCCACGAGGAACTGGTCGAGACGAACCGCAGGCTGGCCGACCCGCCCGTCGTCGACGTCTCGGTGTCGCGGCGCATGGGCCTGTTCGTGGTCGGCCGCCTCGCGCTGCGCCACGGCATCCGGGTCCAGCTGCGCCCGCAGGAGGGTGGCGGTCTCGTCGCCATGGTCCTGTTCCCGCCCGCGCTCGTCGTCCAGGCGACCCAGCCGGTGCAGACGCCCTCGTGGGGTGGCGAGCAGGCTTCCTCGCGGGATCTCTCCGCCCAGCCGTCCACCGCGGGTCGCCCGCCCGTTCAGCAGTTCTCCTACGGGCAGTCCCAGCCGGGGCTGGGACACACCCACCCCTCGTTCGAGCAGGGGCAGTCTCCGTTCGGGCAGGACCCGTTCGGACGTGATCCTTTCGGACAGACCTCCTTCGGGCAGGCTTCCGTGGATCTGCCCTCGTTCGGCTCCGCCGACCGCCCGGCCCAGGACTGGCCGGTTTCCTCCGGTGCCTCCGAGGGAGGCGGCCAGCCCTTGCCCAAGCGCCAGGTCAACGGCAACGGTGCTCCTCCCGCCTCCGATTTCTCCGCCTGGAGCCAGTCCTCGTACGAGGAGACGGCGGAGGAGATGCCCACGGTGGGCGTCTCCTCGCTCGACGCCGAGCAGGAGGAGTACCTGCCCATCTTCGCCTCGATCGAGTCCGCCTGGTTCCGCCGCTCCGAGGGCGCCGGGCCGGAGGAGCCGACGCCCCCGGACGGCATGCCGGCTCACGAGACACCGCGGACGAGAGAGCAGGAGGGGGCGATGGCCGCCGAGCAGTCCGTTCCGGCGGAGGAGCCCGACAGCTGGAACACCCCGGCCGACGCCGGGTGGCGCGCCGCCCAGGCGGCGAGTGAACCCTCGCTCGGCGGGGTGACCGCGGCGGGGCTGCCCAAACGCACCCCCAAGGCGAACCTCGTACCCGGTACGGCCGCGGCCGTACCGGCCAGCCCCATGCCGCCCCTGTCGCCGGACAGGGTGCGCAACCGTCTGTCGAGCTTCCAGCAAGGCGTACGGCGGGGCCGCGCCGAAGTAGTCGAAACCACCACCAGAAGCCTGGTTGACGAGGAGGAAGGCTCGTGACGACCCTGAGTCATGAGGCACGCAGGTTCGACTGGCTGATCACCGAGTTCGTCCGTGGCACACCCGGTGTCGCGCACGCGGTGTGCGTCTCCGCCGACGGGCTGAGGATCGCCAGTTCCGAGGGGTTTCCGCCGGACAGGGCGGATCAGCTCGCCGCGGTCGCGGCGGGACTGCTCAGCCTGACGGTGGGTGCCTCGCGGGTGTTCGAGGGGGGCGCCGTCACCCAGACCGTGGTCGAGATGGAGCGTGGCCTGCTGCTGGTCATGGCGATCAGCGACGGCTCCGTGCTCGCCGTGCTCGCCTCCCCCGACTGCGACATGGGTCTGGTGGCCTACCAGATGACCCTGCTCGTCGAGCGGGCGGGACAGGTGCTCACCCCGGCGCTCCGCGCCGAGCTGCAGTCTTCCCGGGGCCGGTGATGACCGCGCTCCCGCTCGGTCTCATCACGGGAGAGGCCCGTGCTCGGGATTGACGGAACCGAGGACGACGAGCCTCTGTTCCGCCCGTACGCCATGACCGGTGGCAGGTCGGAACCTCGTTTCCACCTGGCGATGGAGGCACTGGTCTCCTCCTCCTTCATCATGGAGGAGGACCTGGCGCTGCTCACTCCCGAACAGGATGCGATCATCAGGCTCTGTCGTTCGTATCGTTCGGTCGCCGAGATATCCGCTCTCCTGAAGGTTCCGCTCGGCGTGGCCCGCGTGCTGGTGGCCGATATGGTCGATGAGGGCTTCGTCCGTATCCACCAGCCGCATCTCAACGAGGGACAACCGGACCTCAACATGCTCGAAAGGGTTCTCAGTGGACTTCGCAGGCTCTAGCCAGAGTGGCCTGACGTCAACGAAGATCGTTGTCGCGGGCGGGTTCGGTGTCGGCAAGACCACGTTCGTGGGTTCGGTGTCGGAGATTCTGCCGCTGACCACGGAGGCGGTGATGACCGACGCCAGCGCCGGGATCGACGACCTCGGGCTGACTCCCCACAAGACGACCACCACGGTCGCGATGGACTTCGGCCGGCTCTCCCTGGACCGTGACCTGATCCTGTACCTGTTCGGTACGCCGGGTCAGCACCGGTTCTGGTTCATGTGGGACGACCTGGTCCGCGGCGCGATCGGCGCGGTGGTTCTGATCGACACCCGCCGGCTCGCCGACGGCTTCCCCGCGATCGACTACTTCGAGGAGGCCAAGCTTCCGTTCGTGGTCGGTGTCAACGGCTGGAACGGGGAGTTCCCGCACCACGAGGAGGAGGTGCGGGAGGCGCTGACGCTGGCTCCGCACATTCCCGTCGTGCGGACCGACGCCCGCTCCCGCGACTCCGTCAAACGCACGCTGATCACTCTGGTCGAGCATGTTCTGCGGGTCCGCACGGCCTCTGGGACGTCCGCGTAGTCCGGCGTTCTCTCCGGGACGGTTCCGTGCTCGGCGGGGTCGTCTCCGGAGAAGGGGCCCGAGTCTTCCCCGGCGGGGCGTGAGCCGGGAGTCGTCAGCCCGGCACCCACTCCTTCCAGGTTAGTTTGTTGGCGTCGATCCATTTCTGGGCCGCCTGGGGGGCGCCGAGGCCATTGTCGGTCATGTCGCTCGCCACCGCGTTCTGCTGCTCGCTCGTCCAGTTGAAGTTCCTGACCAGTTCGTAGGCCCTGCCGCCGGTGTCGGCGAACCGCCTGCTCACGATCTTGTCGAGCAGGTACGGCGGGTAGTCGCACCTGATCCTGGCGGGGTCGGCGTCGCAGCCGATCGCGTACGGCGGAAGGTTGACCTTCGCCAGTTTGATCTGGCCGAAAAGCCAGTGTGGCTCGTAGAAGTACATCAGCAGCGGGGTCCGGTTGCGGGTCGCTCGCCTGGCCGCGTCGATCAGCGCTTTCTCGCTGCCCGCGTGGACGACCCTGTAGTGGAGGCCGAGATTGCGGACCAGGGCCTCGTCGTTGGTGACCTGCGAGGGATCCCCGTCGAGCAGTTGACCTAAATTGCCGGATTTATCCGTTTTGAAGAGATGTGCGTACTTATTGAGCTGCCGCCAGTCGGTGATCTGGGGATGCTCGTCCGCCATCCACTGGGGGACGTACCAGCCGACGACCCCCGTGGGGCCGCTCCTTCCCGCGGAGACCGCGACCTTCTTCTCCTCGATGTAGGCCCGCTTCAGGGCCTCCCGCCCCCAGTTCTCCACGATCACGTCCACCGTGCCCCGCTCCAGCCCCTCCCAGGACTGGAGCGGGTCGAGCCTCACCGTCTCCACCCGGTAGCCGAGCTCCTGGGTGAGCAGGCGGCCGACGACCGCGGCGCTCGCCTCGGAGCCCGCCCACCCGTTGACGGCGATCCTCACGGTCTCGCCGTCGGATGCCCGGGGCGCGGGTGCGACCGCCTCCCCGGTGCAGGCGGCGAGTGAGAGGAGCAGTGCGATGAGCACCGGCAGGGCACGAACGGTCGAGCGGGAGCCGCGAACCTGACGCGCGGCGTCGCCGGGTGTGGCCACGGTCTCCTCCAGGGCCCGCCACCCGGGCTCGGCGGGCCGGGGTGCACGGTGAGAACTGCGGATGCAGGGGGCAAGGTATGGCGCGAATCGCGAATATCGTGCATCACGATGTCACGCTCCTCGGGAGCTCGTCGGGGATGCCTCCATCCTCCTCTGTTTGGAACGATGCAAACGGCCATAGGGGCCCGGAAGTTCCTAATAAGATTATTCGGCTGACCAGAACCGGAGTTCCAGTCGTAGCTGGAGCTCCGGATACGGTCCCTGCTTCACCACGAATACGCATCTATAGAGCTGCGTTCGCTTGGCCCCACCGGTTGATATGTGCTCGAATTGCCGGGAACCACAGGAAATTCGGCCAGGGGGTTCATCCACCGAGAGGGCAGCGTTCGGTGAGTACACACGAGATCCAGGGCGCGGGCAGCCGCCTGCGCCTGCGGAACTGGCGGGTGCGCCGTCGCCTCGTCGCGCTCGTTCTGGTGCCCTCCATCGCCGCGGTGCTGCTCGGCGGTGTCCAGGTAGTGGCCTCGCTGCGCGCGGCAGGCGACTACCAGCGGGTCAACGACCTCGCCCGGCTCTCCGCCCGCGTCGGCGCGCTCACCCATGAGCTGGCCGAGGAACGCGATCGCACCGCCTGGTTCGTCGCCCTCGGCCGCCCTGAGGGCGGCGTAAGGAACATCAGGGCCCAGATGGATCTGGTCGACGGCTCCGCGGAGCGCGTCCGTGAGAGCGGCTCGCTGCTCGGTGAGGGGGTGAGCGGGCGTACCAGGGACGAGATCGAGAGCGCGATCACCCGTCTGGACGACCTTCACCTGCTGCGCGAGCAGGCACTGAAGTCGACGCTGCTGCCCGACGCGACCATCGCCGCCTACTCCCTGGTCATCGCCGATCTGCTCTCCCTGCACGACGAACTCGGCAAGGGCAGCGACGACGACGTCCTCTTCGGCCAGGCGCTCACCCTGGACGCGCTCGCCCGCGCCAAGGAGGCACTCTCCCTCCAACGGGCGCTGCTCACGGTGGTGCTCGTGGCGGGACGGTTCGAGCAGGGACAGATGGAGCAGTTCCTCGGCGCGATCTCCATCGAGCGCAACGAGCGCAGGACCTTCGCCGCCGAGGCCGGAAGCAGGGAGCGCCGCCTCTTCGACGAGACCGTCAACGGCCGCACCGCAGAACGCGCCGACCTCATCCGCGAACTGGTCCTGCTCCGCGCCGCCTCCGGTGACTCGCTGAAGGGCCTGGACCTGGAGCGGAAGGACGACGCCAAGGAGTGGTACGACGCGGCCACCGTCACCATCGGCCACATGCGCGAGGCAGAGGAGCGGCACGCCCAGGTCATCGTCGCGCGCAGTCAGCAACTCGGCGACGACGAGCAGAACCGTGCCCTGATGGTCGCCGCGGCCGTCGCCGCCCTGATGGCGCTCGTGCTGGTGGTCACCATCTGGGTGGTGCGCTCGCTGGTCAGGCCGCTGCGGCGGCTGCGCAGGGAGGCCCTGGAGGTCGCGGGGGAGAGATTGCCCGCGTACGTCCAGCGGGTTCGCGAATCGCACGGTGGGCACGGTGAGAGCATGGTCGCCGACGTGTCACCGATCGGGGTACTGTCGCGTGACGAGATCGGCGAGGTCGCCAGGGCGTTCGACGAGGTCCATCGGGAGGCGGTCCGGCTGGCGGGGGAGGAGGCGAGGCTGCGCAACACCGTGAACGCGATGTTCGTCAACCTCTCCAGGCGGAGCCAGACCCTGGTGGAACGCCAGCTCACCCTGGTCGAGCGGCTGGAGCGCGGCGAGCGCGACGACCAGCGGCTGGCGGACCTGTTCAAGCTCGACCACCTCGCCACCCGGATGCGCCGCAACAGCGAGAACCTGCTCGTCCTCGCCGGACAGGAGGTGGCGCGGCGCTGGAGGCAGCCGGTCGAGCTGATGGACGTGGTCAGGGCCTCGCTGTCGGAGGTGGAGAACTACGAGCGGGTGACGAACCGGGTCCGGGCGGAGGTCGCCGTCGCGGGTCCCGCGGTGAGCGACGTGGTCCACCTGTTCGCCGAGCTGATCGAGAACGCCGTCTCGTTCTCGCAGCCGACCACGAGGGTCACGGTGTCCGACAGCCGGATCGACGGCGGCGGTGTGATGGTGTCGGTGACCGACAAGGGCATCGGCATGACGCTCGACGAGCTCTCCGAGGCCAACTGGCGGCTGGCGAACCCGCAGGCCGCCGACGCCTCGGTCGCCCGCCACATGGGTCTGTTCGTCGTCAGCCGCCTCGCGTTCAAGCACGGTATCCGCGTCCAGCTCCGCCCGCAGGACTCCGGTCTGGCCGCGATGGTCCTGCTCCCGGAGTCGCTTCTCGTCCTGCCGCCCATCGGGGAACAGATGCCCGGTTCCTCGCGGTCCTCGGCCGTCTTCCCCGGTACGTCGCCGAGCGCGGGGCTGCCCGCCGGTGTGGTCGGCTTCCCGCAGGGCGAGACCGGTCACCTGTTCCCCGGCGAGGCGCCCGATTCACCCGACTCGCCGTTCCCGCACGTCCCGGGTGACGCGCCCGCGCCGTTCCCGCACCGGGGAGTTCCCGTGTTCGCGGCGCCCACGGTCACGCAGGCACCTCTCACCGAGGAGGGCGGGCCGGACGCGACCGAGCGGAACGTGTGGAGCCCGCCCGCGGAGCGGTTCCGTCCTCCGGGGGAGCGAGGGGAGTTCCCGCAGCCGCCCCCCGGCCTGTTCGACCCTCTTCCGGGAGCGTCCGACCCCCTCGCCGGCGAGGTCCCGGCCGAGCGGGAGGACGACTTCCTGCCGATCTTCGCCGCGGTCGAGTCCGCCTGGTTCCGGATCGCCGATCCCGCCGGGGACTCCGGTGCGGAGACGGCCCGCCCCGAGGCGGACGACGCTCCCGACGACTCCGCGCCGGAGGGGTCGCCGGTCGAGCCGGAGCCGTGGACCTCGCCCGGTGACAGCGGCTGGCAGGCCGCGCAGGCGGTGAGCGCTCCGGCGCACGGCGGTACGACCGAGGCCGGCCTGCCCAGACGCACCCCCCGGGCCAACCTGGTCCCCGGCTCGGTCGCGCCGGTCGCGGGACCCGAGCCGTCCCCCGCGCCGGACGCGCCGCGCCTCTCGCCGGAGCAGATGCGCAGCCGCATGTCGAGCTTCCAGGAGGGTGTGCGCAGGGCACGCAACGAGCTCCCGGACAGGGAGGGGTAGCGTGCGGGCCGACAACCGGGACCAGGGGCGGGAGCTTCCCGACGGCCGGGCCTCCTCATGGCAGGAGCGGTGGGACGACACGCCTCGGTACGGGTTTTCCGCCGGGGCGCGGGGATACGGCTCGCCGGAGGAGAGGCCGGGGTTCGTGCCGTTCGTCGGCGCGGCCGGGGCGCGGGGGTACGAGGCTCAGGAGGAGACGGCCGGGGCCCGGCGGGGCGGGCGCTTCGGATACGCGTCCGAGGACGAGGACGAGGAGCCGGCCGAGGAGGAGAGCTCGCTGATCCGGATGTACGCGGTGACCGGGGGGCGGGTCGTCCCGAGTTCCAAGCTCGCCATGGAGGCACTCGTCTCGACCACGACCACGGCCCCGCTCGGCCTCTCCTATATCCGGGAATATCGTTTCATCAGTGATCTGTGCCGAAGTATCCGCTCGATCGCTGAGATATCCGCGCTTTTGGGGGTCCCCCTCGGCGTCACCCGCGTCCTGGTCTCCGACATGGAGTCCGAAGGGCTGGTGCGGATCCACCACCCCCGGGTCAGCGCGGCGGGTCCCGGGCCCGACCTCCTCGAACGCGTACTCAACCACCTCAAGGAATAGGCCCGTTCCTCGCACGCGCCGCGTCTCGCGGAGATCCGGTACGGGTGCGGAGAACGGGACGGCGGGCGTCCCGCGTCAGGCGGAGCGGACGCCGGTCTCAGGCGAGCCACCAGCGGGCGGCGACGAGCTCGGCCACCAGGGTCTCGGTCAGGAGCGCCACGTCGGGGTCGTCGTCGTGGCGGTAGCGGACGGAGGCCTTGGCGCCGGGAAGCTCGCCGCCGACCGTCAGGACGGTGGAGCCGCGCTGCCGGATCCAGTCCATGGCCTGCTCGTCGTAGCGGGAGCCGGGGAAGAGGATGGCGCGGTAGTCGAGGGTCTTGGTGAGGTAGACGTCCACGTGGGCCCAGTCACCGGTCTCGCACGCGTCGGCCGCCCTGCGGGGCCCCTCGCGGAACATCAGGGCCGACTGCTCGGCCGAGGACAGGTGCTCGGCGGGAGCGATCGTGTAGACGCCGTTCGGGCCGTCGAGCAGCGTCGCGGCCGGCTCCAGCCACTCGTCGCGGCGGTCGAGCAGGTCGGCGGTGGCCTCGGCCGTACGGCGGATCAACCCGGGCACGTCCCCGCCCGACGCGGTGAGACGCTCGCCGAGTGCGAGGAGCAGGGCGAGGGTGTGCTGGAAGGTCCGGCAGGAGACACCGCCGCGCTCCTCGCCCGCCACCATCGGGACCACCAGGTCCGCACCCTCGGTGACGGCCGAGTCCGGGTGGTTGGTCAGCGCGAGGACGAAGGACCGGCCCCGGTGGCGGGCGACCGCGTCCAGGGTCTCCCGGCTGCCGCCGGTGGCGGAGATGGCGACCACCAGGGTGTCGGGGCCCGGCGGGTAGGACGCCGCGGCGGAGGCGTACTCGGCCACGGCGTCGATCCCCGCGGCCCGCAGGCGCAGCGCGGCCACCTGGGCGGCGTACCGGGAGCTGCCCATGCCGAGGAGGAGCACCCGCCGGATCCCGGCGGGAATCCCCGCGAAGGGATCGCCCGCCTCCAGGGTGCCGGCGAGGGCGGCCAGTGCGGCGGGCTTGGCCTCCAGGTCGGCGAGGTACAGGTCGGGAATCACGGGGTCTCCTTCGTGGGGAACAGCGGATTCGGCGGGTTCGCCGGGTTCGCCGGGATCAGCGGTACCGGGAGCGCAGCACGCCCATCGGGGCGTAGCGCCAGCGGGGAAGATGCCTAGCCGCGTAGACGAGCTCGCGGCACTCCTGCTCGATCTCGAAGGGGCGCAGCAGGGAACGGTCCAGCAGGGCGGCGTGCCCCAGCTCGTCCAGCCGCCTGAGGTAGGCCGACTCCAGGACGGCGCGGGCCGTGGCGGACCACCCGGCGATCATCGCGGGGTCCGCGTCGCGGCGCCTGATCGCGACCTGGCCGACGTGTTCGAGGCTCATGGTGAGCTGGGCGAGGTCGCGGGCCGCGGGCTGGAAGGGGTCGGCGCCCGCGACGGTCGGGTTGCCGTCGAAGTCGATCACCGCGTAGCCGTCCCGCCAGCGCAGGATCTGGCCGACGTGCAGGTCCCCGTGGATGCGGATCAACGGGGTGGCCCCCACCCGGGCGAGGGGCGCCAGCTCGGCGCGGAGCGCGTCGGCGCGCTCCGCGAGCCAGTCGCCGTCCTCGCCGTCGGTCAGCGCGAGTGCCTCCGCCAGGGCCTCGCCCGCCCGGAGGGACCACGGGCTCTCTCCCGCCCGTACCGCGTCCGACCGCCTGACGGGGGTGGGGAAGGTCGCGGAGGGGGTCGCCATCGCCGTGTGCAGGTCGGCGGCGAGGACGCCAAGGTCGACGGCGAAGGAGGTGCCGTGCGAGACGGCCTCGTCCACGCACCACTCCCAGCCGTCACCGGCCCCGGGCAGGTACGCGGTGACGAGGGCGAGCAGCAGCTCGGAGCCGCCGTCGGCGCGCCGGGAGACGGACGCGTACGGCGTCGCGGTCGCGGTGAAACCGACCGACGTGAGGTGCGCGAACATGTCGGGTGTGGGGTGGGGGAGCGGTGCGGGCGGGGTGAGCCATTTCACAACGACCTTCTCGCCGACGACCACCGAATAGTTGGTCTGATCGACCTCGAACCCTCGTTCGGCCGCTGCCCTCGATGACGATTGAGTGTCGATTGAGGAAAGAGGAGTGATCGTTACGGGGAGTGAGTGGAATCTCCGTACACCGAATGGGGCGGGAACATCACAGGTCAGAGCCTCGACGAGCTCGCTGGTCCGCCCGTCGCCGGCCCTGGGGACCGTGTCGATCCGGTGCCAGATTGAAGCAGGATTTAACAAACGGACCAAACTCTCCAGTGGTGATGTCGGTGGAAGTCTTGCTCAAGTTAATGTTGACTGCAACACTCCTGCTTTGGTCTGCCGTGTCCCTTACGGCCGGTCTACCCCACTTACACTGAATTCTGAAGGAGTAGCGGTCGTGTCCCGCACCCGGTACACCCGTCGTCTTCCGGCCGCCGCCCTGGCCGCCGGTCTCGCGCTCGCAGTCTCGGCATGTGGCGGGGAGGCCGCGGACTCCGCCGCGCCCGCCGCCGGTGCCTCGACGGCGCAGCTCAACCCCAACGCGGACCTTTCCAAGCAGAGCATCACCATCTCTGTCTGGACAGGCTATACGCCCGAGGACCTGCCCCAGAGGATCAAGGACAACCTCAAGACGACCCTCAAGGTGACGGAGCACGCCACCAACGAGGACGTCATGGCGAAGCTCACCAGCGGCGCCGACACCGGCATCGACGTGGCCTTCGTCTCCGGCCAGTACGCCCAGGCGCTCAACGAGGCCGGACTGCTCGAGCAGCTCAGCCCCGAGCTGATCCCCAACCTCGCGAACCTCTACCCCGAGGCCAAGGAGCTGTCCTACGACAAGGGCAACGTCTTCTCGGTTCCCTACACCTGGGGCACCACGGGCATCTGCTACCGCACCGACCTGGTGAAGACGCCTCCGACGAGTTGGAACGATATTCTCAACCCGCCGGCGGACGCGGTGAAGAAGGTCACGATGATGACCACCGAGCGCTGGCTCGCCCTTCCCGCCATCAAGGCACTCGGCTACTCGGTCAACACCAGGAGCGACGAGGAGCTCGCCAAGGTCAAGGCGAAGCTGGAGGAGGCCAAGCCGAAGCTGCTCAAGTACGAGGACGTCACCTTCGGAGACATGCTCAAGAGCGGCGAGGCCGTGATGGTCGAGGCGTGGGACGGCTGGTGCCCGACCACCGAGAAGAACATCAAGTTCGTGGTGCCGAAGGAAGGCAGCGACCTGTGGGTGGACACCATGGTCGTGCTGAAGTCCTCCAAGAACAAGGAGGCGGGACACGCCTTCATCAACTACATCCTGGACCCGAAGGTCCACGCCTGGGCCGCGGAGAACATCCTCTACAAGGTCCCGAACAAAGCCGCGATGGACGCGCTGGACCCCAAGCTCAAGGCTGACAACGCCCCGCTGCAGATGAGCCCCTCCGACCTGCTCAAGGGCGAGTCGATCATCGACCTGGGCGAGGACTCGGCCAAGTTCACCCAGCTCGCGACCGAGGTCACGGCGAAGCAGTGACACGTTCCGCCGTTTCCGGCGCGTCCGCGAGATCGCGGGCGCGCCGGTCGCGTGCGCTGGGAAGGCTCGTCTTCCTGGGGCCCGGCCTGATCTACCTGCTCGTCTTCCTGCTGGTACCGCTCGCCCTGCTCATCAGCTTCACGATCTTCCGCAGGGGCCGGTTCGGCGGGGTGGTCTACGAGGTCACCGGGAAGAACTTCACCCGGCTGCTCGACCCGCTCTATCTGGAGATCGTGCTCGGCTCGCTGAAGCTGGCCACGATCGCGACACTGATCGCCCTGCTGGTGGGCTATCCGACGGCCTATCTCATCGCCCAGCTCCCGCGGAAGTGGAAGACGATCGCCCTGGTGGCGATCGTGCTGCCGTTCTGGACCAACTTCCTGGTCCGCATCTACGCCTGGATCATCCTGCTGAGCGGTCCGGGCCTGGTCAACAGCACGCTGATGGACCTGGGGCTGATCGACAGCCCGCTGGAACTGCTCTACAACCAGGGCACCATCGTCACCGGCCTGATCTACTCGTACCTCCCGCTGATGGTCCTGCCGCTGTACGCGGCGATCGAGAAGCTCGACCCGCAACTGCGCGAGGCCTCGGCGAACCTCGGCGCCTCACCCGCGCGCACGTTCGTGTCGGTGACGCTGCCGCTCACCCTGCCGGGGGTGCTCACCGGCTGCCTGTTCGTCTTCGTGCCGAGTTTCGGCAACTTCGTCATCCCCGAGCTGCTCGGCGGCGGCCGTTCCATCATGGTCGGCAACCTGATCAGGGACCAGTTCCTCAAGGCGCGCGACTGGCCGTTCGGATCCACCCTCGCGCTGGCGCTGATCGCCGTGCTGATCGTCCTGCTGCTCCTGCAGGCCTGGAGTACCCGACGTGCGTAGATCACGCCTGCTGTACGTCCCCTTCTGGGTGACCTACGTCTTCCTCTACACGCCGATCGCCGTGCTCGTCGTGATGTCGTTCAACGCGGGCGAGTCCCCCTACGTCTACGAGGGCTTCAGCCTGGACTGGTACGGCGTCCTCGCCAGAGACGCCAAGATCCGCGAAGGACTGGTCAACACCCTCGTCGTGGCCGCGGGCTCCACCGTGCTCGCCACGGTGCTCGGCACCCTGCTCGCCGTGGGCCTGGCCAGGCACACCAGGTCGCGGACGCTGGACGCGCTCGGCGTGCTGCCCGCGATCCTGCCCGACCTGGTGCTCGCCATCGGGCTGCTGATGTTCTACGCCACGATCAAGTCGACCCTCGGGCTGCACTCGGTGCTGCTCGCCCACACGGTCTTCGGCATGGCGTTCGTGACCGCCGTGGTCCGCACCCGGCTCACCGGCGCCGACACCTCACTGGAGGAGGCGTCCAGAGACCTGGGGGCGACGCCGTTCACCACGTTCCTGCGGGTGACGTTGCCGCAGCTGGCGCCGGGCATCATGGCGGGGGCGCTGCTGGCGTTCACCCTCTCGATCGACGAGTTCGTCATCGCGTACTTCACGGCGGCGCCCACCACGCCGACCCTGCCCATCGTCATCTACTCAATGGTCCGCTTCGGGGTCACCCCCGAGATCAACGCGCTGGCCACGCTGCTGCTGCTGGTGAGCTTCACCGCGGTCATCGTGACCCAGCGGATGACCCGACTGACGGAGTCGCTGTCCTAATGCTGAAGATCACAGGTGTCAGCCGCCGGTTCGGCGACGTCACGGCGCTGTCGGACGTCTCCCTGGAGATCCGGCAGGGCGAGTTCTTCGCGCTGCTCGGTCCCAGCGGCTGCGGCAAGACGACGCTCCTGCGGATCCTGGCGGGCTTCGAGACACCCGACGAGGGCTCCGTCACGCTCGACGGCGACGACCTGCTCGGCCAGGCGGCCCACCGCCGCCCGGTCAACCTGATGTTCCAGTCGTACGCGCTGTTCCCGCACATGACCGTGGCGAAGAACGTCGCCTACGGCCTGGAGCGGGAGAGGCTGGGCAGGGCGGAGATCCGCAGCAGGGTCGACGAGGTGCTGGAGAAGGTCGGGCTGGACGCGATGGCCGGGCGCAGGCCGCATCAGCTCTCCGGCGGCCAGCGCCAGCGGGTCGCGCTCGCCCGCGCGATCGTGAAGCGGCCGCGCCTGCTGCTGCTCGACGAGCCGCTGTCCGCGCTGGACAAGAAGGTGCGCGCGGAGATGCAGTTGGAGCTCAAGCGGCTGCAGAACGAGGTCGGCATCACCTTCGTCGTGGTCACCCACGACCAGGAGGAGGCGATGTCGCTCGCCGACAGGATCGCGGTCTTCAACGCCGGCTCGGTCGAGCAGGTGGACGCCCCGGTGGAGCTGTACGAGCGCCCGCGCACCCCGTTCGTCGCCGACTTCGTGGGGGCGAACAACATCTTCCCCGGCAGGGCCTGCTCGGTCGGCCTGGCCGGCGACGGGCTCGGCATCCTTCCGGGGGTCTCGAACCTGCCCGACGGCACGCCCGCGCTGCTCGCCGTACGGCCGGAGCGGCTCAGGATCGGGAACGAGGGGGTGCTGCGCGGCGAGGTCGTCGACGTGAGCTTCTTCGGCGGCGTCTCGCACGTGTCGGTTCAGGTGGGCGGGCGCTCCACGCCCGTCCTGGTGGCCACCCCGGGGGCCACGCAGGTGCGGGCGGGTTCCGTCGTCGCGCTCGGCTGGGCGGACGGGGACGGAGTGCTGATCCCTCAATGAGAAGACTTGAGCGGGTTGTTCGTCGCGGTCCTGGCGTAGACGAGGATGAGTTCCGCCGCCTCCTGCGGGCCGATAACCGGGTGGCGGGCCGTTATGCGATAGCCGTACGCGTCTTCGAGCGCGACCAGGTTGCGGGCGATGGGCAGGGAGTCGCCCGACAGCCTGAAGGTCTCCAGGGCGGCCCCGGTGTCGAGGATGCTCTGGTAGAGCGAGACCTGGCGGTCGTAGAGGGTGGTCAGCAGGAGGGCGTACATCCTGTTGCGGGCCGCGGCGCCGCCGAGTTCGTTGAGCAGCCGGACGTCCGGATCGTCCGGGCCGTGCGGCAGCCCCGAGCGGATGGTCACCACGAGCTTCTCCGCGGGGTCGCGCATCCCGCTGATCCGCTTGAGTCGCTGCTCGTAGAAGCGTTCCATCCCGGCGTGGTGGGCGTCGACGAGCAGCTCGCTCAGGCGCGGGTAGTGGTAGAGGACCGCTCCGGACGTGAGACCGGCCTCCTCGGCGACGTGGTTGAGATGCACCCCCTCGGTGCCGTGCCGGACGATCGCCCGGTGTGCGGCCGCGATGAGATCCAGGCGCCGGTCCGCCCGTCCCTTGCGCGTCATACTCCCCCGTTCGTTGAAAACCACGCTCTGTGCCGGGGTCCATAGTGGCCCTTTCCCCGCGTTTTTGCCAGCCGAGAATTGAATCATTCCTAAAGAGCCGCAACCCCTAGACGCAAGGAGGCGTGATGTCGCTCACGATCCTGTTCATGCCGGAGAGTGCCTACGGGCCCACGAACAACTGCATCGGCATCGGTGACATTCTTCGTAAGCGCGGTCATCGAGTCGTTTTCGCAGCTGAGGCCTCATGGAAGGGTAAATTGGAGGCCCTTGGATTCGAGGAGGACCTTGTCGATCTCGCGCCGCCCTCCGAAGAGGAGCAGGACGCGGGACAGTTCTGGAAGGACTTCATCAGGGACACCGCCCCTGAATACAGGAAGTCGACCCTGGAACAGCTGGAGACGGTCACCAAGCCGATCTGGGACGCGCTTATCGACGGTGCCAAGTACTGCGAGCCTCAACTGAAGGCGATTATCGAGCGCGTCCGGCCGGATGTCATCGTCGAGGACAACGTCATCGCCTTCCCCGCGCTGGTGACGGCGGGCAAGCCGTTCGTCCGCATCGTGTCCTGCAACCCGCTGGAGGTGCGCGGCGAGGGCGTCGCTCCGGTCTTCTCCGGGCTTCCCGCCGACGACCGTTCCGAGTGGGACGCATTCAACGCCGAGTACGACCGCACCCACCGCGAGATCTGGACGGCCTTCAACGAGTGGGTCGTCGAGCAGGGCGCCCCCGCGCTGCCGGACCTGGACTTCATCCACGAGGGCGACCTCAACCTGTACGTCTTCCCGGAGATCGCCGACTACACCGACTCCCGGCCGCTGGGCGACTCCTGGCACCGCCTGGACTCCTCGGTGCGCGAGACGGACGAGAGCTTCGAGCTCCCCGACTCGCTCGCCGGCCAGGAGGGGCCGCTGGTCTACTTCTCGCTCGGCTCGCTCGGCTCGGCGGACGTCGGCCTCATGCAGCGGGTCGTCGACGTGCTGGCCACCACCCCGTACCGCTTCATCGTCTCCAAGGGCCCGCTGCACGAGGAGATCAAGCTGGCCGACAACATGTGGGGCGCCGAGTTCGTCCCGCAGACGAAGATCATTCCGCTGGTCGACCTCGTCATCACGCACGGCGGCAACAACACCACCACCGAGGCGCTGCACTTCGGCAAGCCGATGATCCTGCTGCCCCTGTTCTGGGACCAGTACGACAACGCGCAGCGCGTCGACGAGCTCGGCTACGGTGTGCGCCTGTCCACCTACGGCTTCTCCGACGAGGAGCTGACCGGCGCGCTGGAGCGGCTGCTGGGCGACACCGCGCTGCGCGAGCGCCTGGCCGCCGCGGGTGAGGAGATCCGTCGCAGGGACGGCCTGCGCAAGGCGGCCGACCTGATCGAGCGGGCAGGGGCCTGATCGCTTTTCGCATCACCACGACAAGGGAAGTTCCATGGGCAAGTTGATCAATCCGGCGACCGGCGACCTCCTGCGGGAGGTGGCCGAGACCTCGATCGAGGAGGTGGCCGCCGCCGTGCGGCGGGCCCGCGCGGCGTTCGAGGAGTGGAGCACGGCGACCCCGGCCGAACGGTCCAGGGTGTTGCTGCGCTTCGCCGACCTCGTCGAGGCCGACGCCGAGGAGCTCACCCGGCTGGAGGTCATCGAGACCGGCAAGCCCGCCGCGGTCTTCCGCGACGGTGAGCTGCCGTTCGCGGCCGACAACCTCCGCTTCTTCGCCGGTGCGGCCCGCTCCCTGGACGGCACCGGCGCGGGGGTGCTCAGCTCCGGCTACACCTCGGTGCTGGTACGCCGCCCGGTCGGGGTCGTCGGATCGATCGCCCCCTGGAACTTCCCCCTGGTCATGGCGGTATGGAAGATCGGTCCCGCGCTGGCGGCGGGGAACGCCGTGATCATCAAGCCCGCCCCGCAGACCCCCGGCACCACGCTCAGGATGGCGCGGCTGTTCGCCCGCGCCGGCGCGCCCGACGGTCTGTTCCAGGTCGTCCTGGGCGACGCGGAGGTGGGCGAGGCCCTCGTCACCGACCCCGGCGTCGACATGGTGAGCGTCACCGGCTCCACCGCGACCGGCCGCGCCGTCATGCGCGGCGCCACCGGCTCGCTGAAGCGGGTCCACCTGGAGCTCGGCGGCAAGGCGCCGGCGCTGGTCTTCGGCGACGCGGACCTGTCCGAGATGGCGAGGGGTGTCGCGATGGGCGCCACCTACAACACCGGCCAGGACTGCACCGCCGCGACCCGGGTCTACATCTCCCGCGACGTGTACGAGGAGTCGGTCGAGGCGCTGCACGCGACGCTGGCCCAGATCACGGTGGGCGACCCCTGGGACCCGGCCACCGACATCGGTCCGCTGATCTCCGCCGCGCACCGCGACCGCGTCCACGGCTTCGTCGAGCGCGCCGCGGCCGCGGGCGCCTCGGTGCTCCACGGCGGTGTCCCGCTCGAAGGGCCCGGTTTCTACTACCCGCCCACCCTGATTTCGGGCGCGGCGCAGAACAGTGAGATCGTTCAGGGAGAACTTTTCGGTCCGGTGCTCGTGGCCCTGCCCTTCGACGGTGAGGACGAGGCGGTACGGCTCGCCAACGACACTCCCTACGGCCTGGCCTCCTCGGTCTGGTCCAGGGACGTGGCGAGGGCGCTGCGCGTCTCGCACCGGCTCGACGTGGGCGTGACCTGGGTGAACGACCATCTGCCCATCGCGTCCGAGGCGCCGCACGGCGGTGTCAAGGGAAGTGGCTTCGGTAAGGACATGAGTCAGGAGGCGGTTCAGGAATACTCTGTGACCCGCCATCTGATGATCAAACATCAGGCTCCGGAGGTGAGGGATTCCTTCCGACCGGCCTGACGGCTTTGATGCCGCATGTCCCTTTTGTGGGGATATATCCACACTTACTCCATTCGAAGTGACATAAAGGATGTGCTCAAATTGCTTCCGCCGCTTCCAAATCCGGCGAGGGGTTACGTAGGCCAGTGATGACACAAGACCGCCGGAGCCACCGCGCGTCAGGGGTGGGCAGTCGACTCCTGCCGGCGAACTGGCGCGTGCGTCCCCGTCTGGTCGCGCTGATCCTGCTCCCGACCGCCGCGGCCGTACTTCTCACCGGCCTCCAGCTCACCACGGCCCTGTCCACGGCCGACGGATACCGCCGGATGAGCCAGGTCGCCGGGCTGGTCGATTCGCTCGGCACCCTCTCCCACGAGATGGCCGAGGAACGCGACCTCACCGCCTGGTACATCGCCGCCACCAACCGCGCCAACCTCAACAAGGTGCGGGATCAGCGCGACGTGGTCGACCGGAGCAGTGGCCAGGTGCTGGCCGCCATCGACGCCCTCGACTCCTCGCAGGCCACCCGCGTCCGTACCGAGGTCGCCCAGATCCGCCGCTGGCTCAACGGGCTCCCCGGCCTGCGCAGGCTGATGGCCGAGGGGAGCGTGCTCCCCCGAGCGGCCCTCGGCATGTACACGCGGATGATCACCGACTTCATCACCCTCCACGACGACCTGGGTCGCAGCGGCGGCGACGAGCGCCTCATCGGAGACGCGCTCGCGCTGGGCGCGCTGACCCGGGCCAAGGAGCAGGTCGCCAGGCAGCGGGGAACGCTCCTGATCAGCTTCCTCGACCGCAAGTTCGACTTCGACGACCCCGCCGACCTCCTCGGCGCCTACCGGAGCCAGCAGAGCGAGGAGAACGCCTTCCAGGCCACCGCCTCGGCCGCCGACGTCAAGAGCTTCCGCGACTCGGTGAACGGCCCCAAGGTCGACCAGGCCGACGCCACCCGTGCCCTCGTCATGTCCCTCATGCGCGAGAACAAGCCGCTGGAACGGATGACCGGCCGCACCTGGGCCAGGAGCGCGGCCGTCTGGTACGACGACTCCACCGCGGCGGTGGAGGGCATGCGGACCGTCGAGCGCCGGCTGGCGTCCGCGGTGGTCTCCCGCAGCCAGGAGATGCAGAGCGCCGAGCAGCGCAGCGCGATGATCTCCGGTGCGGCGATCCTGGTCCTGCTGGTCATGATCCTGCTCATCACCGCCTGGGTGGCCGGCACGCTCGTGCGGCCGCTGCGCAGGCTGCGCAGCGAGGCGCTCGAGGTCGCCGACACCCGGCTGCCCGAGACCGTCCGGGTGCTGCGCGAGTCCGGTGACCACGCCCCCCAGGTCGAGGTGCCCTCCATCGGAGTGGTCTCCCGCGACGAGATCGGGGAAGTGGCCCGAGCCTTCGACGAGGTCCACCGTGAGGCGATCCGGCTCGCCGGTGACGAGGCCCGCCTGCGCAGCAACATCAACGCGATGTTCGTCAACCTCTCCCGCCGCACCCAGTCGCTGGTGGAACGGCAGATCGACCTCATCGACGACCTGGAGCAGGGCGAGCAGGACGAAGGGCGGCTGGGCAGCCTCTTCAAGCTGGACCACCTCGCCACCCGCATGCGCCGCAACTCCGAGAACCTCCTCGTCCTCGCAGGTCAGGAGCAGAGCCGCCGGTGGAGCGAGCCCGTCCCGCTCAGCGACGTCGTCCGCGCCTCGCTGTCGGAGGTCGAGAACTACGAGCGGGTCAACCTCCGGGTCGAGTCGGGCATCTCGATCATCGGCCAGGCCGTCAATGACATCGTCCACCTGGTCGCGGAGCTCGTCGAGAACGCCATCTTCTTCTCGCCGCAGGACACTAAGATCACGGTGTCCAGCAACGGCAACGAGACGGGCGCCGTCATCCTGGCGGTCACCGACTCCGGCATCGGCATGAGCGACGAGGAACTGGCCGAGGCGAACCGCCGCCTGGCCGAGCCTCCCGCGGTCGACCTGTCGGTCTCCCGCCGGATGGGTCTGTTCGTGGTCGGCCGCCTGGCCATGCGCCACGGCATCAGGGTCCAGCTCAGGCGCCCGGACACCGGTGGCCTCAGCGCCGTCGTGCTCCTGCCGGTGCAGGTGGTCGCCCAGTCCCCGTTGATGCCCGAGATGGCCATGTCGGGGCAGGGCATGCAGTCCGGCTCCTTCGACGGCCAGCCGGGCTCGTTCGGGTCCATGTCCAACCAGGACCCGTTCGCCTCGGTGAACCCCGACCCGTTCGGGACCGCTCCGAACCCGGACCCGTTCGGGACCGGTGCGGCGCGCGGATCCCGGCAGCCGACCGGTCTCGGCACGCCGCCCGCCCAGGCGCCTTCCCAGCCGCCTCCCCAGGTGCCGATGCCGACGTCCGCGGACATGTGGTCGGGGCCGGTGGTGCCCGCCTCGGCGGTGGAGGACCTGTGGTCGTCCCCGCTCGCGTCGACCGCGCCGCCGTCGTTCCCCTCGGCCTGGCCGGACCCGCCCGCGATCGACCCGTGGACGCCGCGCCGGCTGGAGCCGGTGGAGAACACCCAGGCCCTTCCCGTGGTCGAGGTGCCGCCGACGGAACCGGAGCCCGAGGAGTTCCTGCCGATCTTCGAGGCGGTGGGATCCGACTGGTTCCGCCGCAGCGCGCCCATCACTCCGGAGCCCGAGCTCGAGCCGGAACCGGAGCCGGAGCCGGAGGTCAAGCCGCGGCCGATGGAACAGCGGGTGAGGCGGGGTCCGCAGGGCCTGGAGACCCAGAACATCCCGCAGATCACGCATTCCACGCCGCCGCCCGCGCAGCAGGCCCAGCCGTTGCCGCAGCGGACGCCGCAGCAGCCACAGGCGCAACCACTGCCGCAGCGGACGCCGCAGCAGCAGGGGCAGCCGTCGCGGCCGGCCGAGCCCGCGGCCGAGAGGCAGCCGTGGAGCACCCCGTCCGACCAGGGCTGGGCCGCCGCCGAGGTCGCGAAGAAGCCCGTCGAGGGTGGCGTGACCGGAGCGGGCCTTCCCAAGCGGGTACCCAAGGCGAACCTTGTCCCCGGAGCCGCCTCGGCGGCCCAGGCGGCTCCGGCCCCCCCGATGCCGCCGATATCGGCGGAACGGGTACGCAGCCGTCTGTCCAGTTTCCAGCAAGGCGTACGGCAGGGGCGCGCTGAGATGAGCGAGCGAGCCAACGCCGTCGAGGGAGAGAACCAGCAGTGAACAACCAACTCAGCCAGGCCGCTCGCGGCTTCAACTGGCTGATCACCGAGTTCGTGAAGGAGATGCCCGGAGTCGCGCACGCGGTGATCGTCTCCACGGACGGACTCCCGCTGGCCTACTCCCAGGGCTTCCCCAAGGACAGGGCGGACCAGCTCGCCGCCATCACGGCCGGTCTGATCAGCCTCACCCAGGGTGCCTCGCGGGTCTTCGAGGGCGGTCCTGTGGTACAGACGGTGATCGAGATGCAGCGGGGCCTCCTGCTGACCATGTCGATCAGCGACGGTTCCGCGCTGGCCGTGCTGGCCGCGCCGGATTGCGACATGGGCCTCGTGGCCTACCAGATGACACTGCTCGCAGAGCGTGCCGGCCAGGCGCTTACGCCTGCGCTCCGGGCCGAGCTGCAGTCGGTTCAGCGATAGGGGGGTGATATGGACGCACCAGGTTGGCGTGGTCCGGGGGACGACCCCCCGAGCACGCCTCAGGCCAAGAGCGGACGAGATCGTTTGATTCGCCCGTACGCTGTGACCGGGGGCAGGACCGCTCCCCGGATGCAGCTCGCTCTCGAGGCGCTGGTTTCCTCGGCGACGTTCGCGAGCGTGGACCCCACCACGCTCTCCACGGAATATCAGGCGATCATCTCGCTGTCCCGGCAGGTGCGCTCGGTTGCCGAGCTCTCCGCTCTGTTGCGCATGCCTCTCGGCGTGACCCGGGTGTTGATCGCGGACATGGCGGCCGAGGGCCTGGTGCAGATCCACCAGCCGTCGCTGGATGCGGGTAAGCCGGATCTCAATTTGCTTGAAAGGGTGCTCAGTGGGCTTCGCAGGCTCTGACGCCGGAATGACGTCGACGAAGATCGTTGTTGCCGGCGGGTTCGGTGTCGGCAAGACGACCTTCGTCGGTGCGGTCTCCGAGATCATGCCGCTGACCACGGAAGCGGTGATGACGGAGGCGAGTGCGGACGTCGACGACCTCTCGCACATTCCCACGAAGCGGACCACCACGGTCGCGATGGACTTCGGCCGTGTCTCGCTGGACCGTGACCTGATCCTGTACCTGTTCGGTACGCCGGGTCAGCACCGGTTCTGGTTCATGTGGGACGACCTCGTGAAGGGCGCGATCGGTGCGATCGTGCTCGTCGACACCCGGCGGCTGGCCGACAGCTTCCCGGCGATCGACTATTTCGAGGAGGCCGGCCTGCCGTTCGTCGTGGCCCTCAACGGGTTCGGCGGATCGCACGTCCACGGTGAGGAGGAGGTGCGGGAGGCTCTGACGATCTCCCCGCACATCCCCATCGTCCGGACCGACGCCCGGTCCCGCGACGCCGTGAAGTCGACCTTGATCACCTTGGTCGAGCACGTCCTGACGCTCAGGGTCTGACGTCACCGGTGCGGGCCTCGTCCCTTCGGGGGCGGGGCCCACACCCGTCTTCGCCCGCGGTCCGACGGCACGCGCCGTCAATCGCTCATGTGGCCACCGATTTCACGGTGGTCATTTTCTTTTTGTGCGAAAAACGGCGCCGGACGAAAGCCGGGCGGTGCGAAAGGCGGGTCATATGACGGTGATCCGGATGGGAACGGCCTCGCGCGAAAACGGCCTGCGAAAACGATCCCGGGTGAAAGGCGGTCGCGGGTGGAAGAGGTTCCACCTGAAAGGCGGACAAAACAGCGACGGCCGGTGGCGTGAACCTCACGCCACCGGCCGTCGTTCGCACTCCTACATCGGCAGAGCCTCGATGATGGAGGAACCGGCGGTGAGTTCTATCTGCCGGTTGAGCCGGAAACCCGACTTGCCCAGGAGTTCCGCGTACTCGTCGGTGCTGCGTTCCATCCCCTCGCCGAAAAGGGCGAGCATCCGCATGTCGACGTCCTTGCTGATGTGCGGCCGGTCGTCGTCCGGGACCACGAACTCCACGATCAGCACCCGGCCGTCGTCGGGGATGACCTCCCTGATGCTGCGCAGGATCCGTACGGAGTCCTCGTCCGACCAGTTGTGGATCACGCTGCTCAGCAGGTAGGCGTCCGCGTCGGCGGGCACGGAGACGAAGAAGTCGCCCTCGACGAAACTGCACCGATCTTCAAGACCGGCCTCGGCGAAGAACCTGCGAGCCCCGCTGACCACGCGTTCCCGGTCGAACAACACCCCGCTGAGATCTGAATACTCCTTCAGTACCGCGGCCAGGATGTGCCCCTTGCCGCCGGCCACGTCCACCAGGGTCCGCAGGCCGGAGAAGTCGTAGCGGGAGGCCACCGCGTCCGCGAACGGCTGTGCCCTGGCCACCATGTAGTCGTCGAACAGAGCGCCCGCCTCGGGGTGGGCCCCGAGGTATTCGTAGAGGGGGCCGTGCCGCTCCACGAAGGCCGACTTTCCGCTGCGAACGCTCTGCGGGAGCTTGCCCATGCCGTACCAGAAGCCGTCCTCGGCGATCATCCGTACGGCGGAGCGCAACGAGCCGGGTGTGTCCTCGCGGAGGACGGCACCGGCCTCGGTCAGCTCGTACGTGCCGGGCGCGACCGTCGTGACCATGCCCATGGAGGCGAGCTGGCGCAGCACCCTGCCCAGCGCGGACGCGTCGGCGCCGCAGCGCAGCGCGAGCTCGTCGACGGTGAGGGCGCCGTCTCGCAGGTGGTCGGCGCAGCCCAGCTCGGCCATCGCGGCCAGGGCGGCGAAACGGGATACACCGCCGATCGCATCCCAGACCGGTGCCTGTGGGTCGCTCATGAGAATCCTCTCTTCTCCGGGGTGGGGCCGGAGGGGGAGCCGTGTTTGCGAAGGTCGTGTCGTCTTCAGGAGGCCGAGGCCGACGGGCTGCGCATGCCGCGCACCAGACGGCCGACCTCGGCGCGCAGGTGTACGAAGTCGGGGTGCTCGCGGGTGGTGATCTGGTCGCGGGGGCCCGGCAGGTCCACGCGCAGGTCGCCCACGATCCCGGCGGGGGCCTTGGACAGGACCACGACGCGGTCACCGACGTAGACGCTCTCGTCGATGTCGTGGGTGATCAGCACGATCGTCATGTTGTGCAGGCCGCGAACCCGCAGGGTGAGGTCCTCCAGATCCTCGCGGGTCTGGGCGTCGACGGAGCCGAAGGGTTCGTCCATCAGCAGCAGGGCGGGCCGGTAGGCGAGCGCGCGGGCGATGGACACCCGCTGCTGCATGCCGCCGGAGAGCTGCCACGGGTATTTGGCCGCGGCGCCCCGCAGGCCGACCTCCTCCAGCGCCTCCAGCGCCGACTGCCTGCGCCGCTGCTTGTCCAGCCCCTTGCGGCGCAGCGGGAGCGAGACGTTGTCGGCCACCGACATCCAGGGGAACAGGGACCGGCTGTAGTCCTGGAACACCACGGCCAGATCGTCGGGGGTCCGCTCCACGCGGGCGCCGTTGAGCGTGACCTGGCCGCCGCTGGGCCGGAGCAGCCCCGCGATGGAGCGCAGCAGGGTGGACTTGCCGCACCCGGAGGGGCCGACGACGCACACCAGCTCGCCCTGGGCGACCTTCAGGTTGATGCCGCCCAGCGCGTTGTGCGCGCTCGGACCGCTGCCGTAGGTATGGGACAGGTTCGTGATTTCGAGCACAACAGGTCCTCAGGTCGTCTGCTTGGCGGATCGGTGCCAGGACAGGGCACGTCGCTCGGCCGCGAGGAACGCCGAGTTGAGCGCGTATCCCAGGACGCCGAGCACCACGATGGTCGCCCACACGCCGGGGAAGTCGTACGACCTCTGGGCGTCCAGGAGCTGGAAGCCGATCCCGTCGACGCTGCCGATCAGCTCGGAGAGCACCATGAGGATCAGCGCGAGCGACAGGCTGACCCGGAGACCGGCGAAGATCTTCGGCATCGCCGAGGGCAGGATGATCCGGAACAGTCGCTCGCGGCCCGACAGCCCGAAGACGCGCGCGGTGTCCAGGTGCTGACGGTCGACGTGCCTGGCGCCGTCGCAGGCGTTGATCAGGATCGGCCAGACGATGCCGAACGCGATGAAACTGATCTGCATCCGGGGGCCGATGGCGAACAGCGCCAGGAACAGCGCGAGCAGCATGGGGGGAGGGATGGCGCGGGCGAACTGGACGAGCGGATCGACGAGACGGAAGAGCAGCGGGGAGCGGCCCAGGGCGACCCCGAGGCCGACCCCGACGATCCCGGCCAGCACCCATCCGGCCAGCAGACGGCCGACGCTCGCCGGGAGGTTCTCCAGCGCCGCGTCGGTGAGCCAGAGCTGTTCCGCGGGGCCGGTCAGCCACATCGTGTATCCACTCGCGGCGATCTGCGACGGGGGAGGGAAACTCAGCATCTCCAGGTAGCGGGTGACCAGCTCCCACAGCAGCACGACGACCGGCACCGGCCACAGCCGGCCGACGGCACGCATCGCGCCGTTCATCACACCACCTCCGTACGGGCGGTGTGCCAGCGGAAGAGCCGCCGCTCGGCGAGCACGAACAGGCCGTTGGTGACCACCCCGATGACACCGGCCCAGATGGCGGCGGCGATGACGTACTCCGTCGTGTCCACGGCGCCCGCGCTCTCCAGGACGTAGCTGCCGATGCCGTCGGAGCCACCGCCGATCAGCTCCGTGCTGATCGCCACGATGAGCGCGATCGCCGACGCCAGCCGGACACCGGTGGCGATGAACGGCGCGGTGCTCGGCAGGGAGACCCGCCACAGCACGGCCGGCTTGCCGAACCCGAAGCTGCGGAGCGTCTCCTTGGCGAGCGGGTCGACGTCCTTGAGGCCGTACATCGTGTTGATCAGGACGGGCCAGGTCGCCGCGTAGACGACCAGGGTGACCTTCATGTCGAACCTGTCGGAGAACACGGCGAGCGCGAGGGGGATCAGCGCGATCGACGGGATCGGGCGCAGGAACTCCACGATCGGCCGCAGCGCGCTCTCCACGCGGGGCAGGCTGCCGAGCAGGAACCCGGCGGGCACCGCGATCGCGACCGTGAGCAGCAGCCCGGTCGCCCACGCGCCGAGGGTCGAGGCGACGTCGGAGAGGAACTCCCCGTCCGTCACGAGAGCGGCCGCCCGGACGAGCACCGTGGAGGCGAGCGGGAACGCGAGCGGGTCGATCAGCCCGGCCCGGCCCGCCGCCTCCATGACGCAGAACAGCCCCGCGACGCCGAGGGCGCCGCAGAGCAGTCTGTTGTCGAGCGGGTTGCGCCGTGTCACCCGAGGTTTCCGGGAAGGATGGACTTGGCCTGGATGGGGCTGGTGAGGTAGCCCTGCTCAAGCATGAGGTCGGCGACCCGCTGCAGGCGGGTCTCGTCGAGGCTCGTGGGGAAGGACCCGAGCGTGATGACGGCCGCGGTCGCCGCGTCGATCTTGGTGTAGGTCGGCAGGATCTCCTCGACGGCCTTGCGGTCGGTGGCGGCGATCTGCTGGGCCTTGGCGATCGCCCGCTGGAAGGCGGCGACCGTCTTGGGGTTGTCGGCGGCGAACTTCTCGGTGACGGCCACTCCCGCGATGGGGAAGTCGGCGGTGGAGTCGACCATCGTGTCGGCGAGCTTCTGGGCGCCGATGACCTTCTGCGACGCGGTGAGGGCCGGCTCCGTCATCCAGGCGGCGTCGACGACCCCGCTCGCCAGCTGGGCCCCCATCTCGGGGAAGGGGAACTCGACGAACTCCACGTCCTTCTCGGAGAGGCCGTGCGTCTTGAGCACCGTGGTCACCGCCAGGGTGCCGATGTTCTGCTTGCTGTTGACCGCGATCTTCTTGCCCTTGAGGTCCGCCGGCGTCTTGATCGTGGAGTCCTTCGGCACCATGAGGTTGAAGGAGTTGGGGGCGGCCTGGTAGAGGTCAGAGATGATCTTCATCTTCTGGCCCTTGGAGACGGCGAGGAAGGTGGAGACGTAGTTGGTCTGCGTGGCGTCCAGGCTGCCGCCGATGAGGCCCTGCTGGGCCTGGGCGCCGCCGGGCACCGGCTCGATGTCGACGGTGAGCCCCTCCTCCTTGAAGAACCCCCTCTTGTTGGCGATGTAGAGTGCGGCGGAGTCGGGAATCGGCAGCGCCCCCATCTTGAGGCTGGTCTTCTCCAGGCCACCCGCGTTCGCCGCGGTGGTGTCAGTGGGGGTGTCAGATCCTCCGCAGGCGGTGAGCACGAGGGCCGCGGCCACTCCCGCGACGACGGCCCGGCTCGCAAGTTTGAACCTCATGGGTCTCCTTAGCTGCGTTTGACCGCCCTTGCCGGAACTCGCGATAACTCAACGGGCGACATGGAGAGGGTCCCGGGAGGCATGTTGGTCAAAGGGGGGTATGCCGACCGCGGATCAGAGTAGCGGAGTAGATCAGTCAAATTACAAATATCACCTCTTTCGCCCCTATCGCCCCGAAGCCACAAAGCGGTCATAGCTGTCTCGGTTGTCACATGCGTATCAATCAACCGGGTGAGCGGATGTAGCGGGCATAGCGAAAGATGTCAATAAATATGTTTGGCAACTTTGTGGAAGTTTGCGGTTACAGGGCGGAGAGTCATCGCCCGGTTACGGGTGCTGTGTACCCGTTAAGTGAAGAATGCGAGTTATGTGCTGTTGGCCGAACTGATCCGGCTGTGCTCCAATAACCCCTACCCCATGGATGCGTCGGCGTCACTCGCACATCATTTGCGTGACGCGATCCCCTCCAAGCAGACGATCCGAGGAGAGGCAGCGGAGGCCAGTGAGGACAGCGTCAATCCCCAGCGAACGCGAATCCGGGCCGGCACCTGCCCTGGGATTCGACAACCAGGGGGGGCGGCCGCGGAGCGGCCCGGGTCAGGACCTCGACGGTCGCGACTCCGAGGAGTCCGCGAGAAACGGCAGCAAGCTAGCGCTCAAGAACTGGCGGGTGAGGTCGCGGCTCATCGCGCTCATCGTCGTTCCCACGGTGGCCGCGATCGTGCTGGGAGGCCTGCGGGTCACCGGCTCGATCAGCAGCGCCGCCGACTACGAGCGCGTGCGCACCACCGCCGAGCTCACGGCGGGTCTCAGCGACCTGGTCGACGAGCTGCAGCTTGAGCGAGACCTGTCGGCCAGGTTCGTGGCGCAGGGCCGTCCGTCCACCGGCAAGCCGAACCTGCGCAAGCAGTACGAAGAGGTCGACGAGGCCGTCGGGCAGGTGAGCCCCCGCGTCAACGCCGCGATGGCCGACAGCGGTCTGCTGGAGACCCTCGGCACCCGGGGCGAGACCGAGCTCACCCAGATCCGCCGTCGCATCGACGAGATCAAGAGCGTGCGCGAACTGGCCTCGGGGGAGAACACCCAGCTGCCGGCCCAGCCCACGATCGCCATGTACTCCCGTACCATCGCCGACCTGCTCGCCCTGCACGACGAGATCATCCAGGGCGTCTCCGACCAGGAGCTCGCCGGTGGCGCGGTCGCGTTCGCCGCGCTGGCGAGGGCGAAGGAACAGGTGTCCAGGGAGCGGGCGAACCTCGCCGTCGCCCTCGCCGTCAGGGGGTTCAGCGCCGAGGGCCTCAACGCCATGCTGGCCGCCCGCGCGCAGTTCGACGGAGAGCTCGCGACCTTCCGCTCCGAGGCGTCGGTCGAACAGCGCCAGTTCTACGACGACACGGTCAGCGGCCAGAAGAAGGACCGCGCGGCGGCGATGCGCGCCCGCGCCGTCTTCATGGCGCTCAACGGCCAGCCGCTGAGGAACGTCGACGTCTCGAAAAGCGCGCTCACCGATCAGGCGACCTGGCTCGACGCCTCGAACCACGTCGTCGAGCGCATGCGCACGGTGGAGGAAGAGGTCGCCGGCGCCCTCATCATGCAGAGCGAGGTCCTGCAGGCGACCGAGCAGCGCGGCGCGTTGATCGCCGCCGGGCTGAGCGGACTGCTGCTCCTCCTGGTCCTGATCATCACCGCCGTCATGGCGCGCTCGCTGGTCAGGCCGCTGCGCAGGCTCCGCACCGAGGCGCTGTCCATCGCCGGCCAGCGTCTTCCCGAGACCGTCCAGACCATGCGCGAGAGCGGCGAGGTCTCGACCACCGACATCACCCCGATCGGCGTCGCCTCCGACGACGAGATCGGTGAGGTGGCCCGGGCCTTCGACGAGGTCCACCGCGAGGCCGTGCGACTGGCGGGCCAGGAGGCCACGCTGCGGAGCAACGTCAACTCGATGTTCGTCAACCTCTCCCGGCGCAGCCAGACCCTGGTCGAGCGCCAGCTCTCCCTCATCGAGAGCCTGGAGCAGGGCGAGCAGGACGAGGGCCGGCTCGGCAGCCTCTTCCGCCTCGACCACCTCGCCACCCGCATGCGCCGCAACTCCGAGAACCTCCTCGTCCTCGCGGGCCAGGAGCCCGCCCGCCGGTGGAGCCAGCCGGTCCCGCTCATCGACGTGGTCCGCGCCTCGCTGTCGGAGGTCGAGAACTACGAGCGGGTCGACCTGCAGCTGTCCGCGGGAGTGTCCGTGGCGGGCACCTCCGTCAACGACGTCGTCCACCTGATCGCGGAGCTCGTGGAGAACGCGATCTCCTTCTCCCCGCGTGAGACCAAGGTCATCGTCTCCAGCAACCGCATCGACGGCGGCGGGGTGATGGTCTCGGTGACCGACATCGGCATCGGCATGACCGCCGAGGAGCTCTCCCAGGCCAACTGGCGACTGGCCAACCCGCCGGTGGTGGACGTCTCCGTCTCCCGCAGGATGGGCCTGTTCGTGGTCGGCCGCCTCGCCCTGAGGCACGGCATCCGCGTCCAGCTCAGGCAGCAGGACAGTGGCGGTCTGACCGCGATGGTCCTGCTCCCGGAGAACCTGCTCGCCGTCGCCAACCGTCCGGGCGGACCTCCCGGTGGCATGCAGAGCGGCGACTGGGCGGGGTCGATGGCCTCCATGGACCGCCCGCCCGTGCTGGCCAGCCCCGCGGCCCCCCCGATACCCTCCTTCGCCTCGTTCGAGGCCGCCCACCAGAACTCGTTCGCCTCCTTCGACCTGGGGCAGCAGTTCAACTCCTTCGACGCCTCGCAGCCTCCCCTCGGAGGCGGCCAGTTCGGGCAGGCGCCCGTCGACACCCCCTGGCCGGGACAGGTACCGCCGCCCGGCGCCGATCCCAACGGCTGGCCGAACGTCTCCCAGCCCGACCCCCCGGGGTGGCAGGGACGGGGCGGACCCCGTGGCGAGGTGGGGACGTGGTCGGCGGGCCAGAGCGCGCCCGCGCGTGGCGACGCCCCCGTCTGGCCCGGCGGGCAGCAGAGCAGGGACAGCGGCTCCGACGTCTGGTCGGCCGCCTCGCGCGGCGACTCCGGGGGATGGCCGTCCACCGGCGACTCCGGACCGTTCGGGCGGCGCGTCTTCGACCCGGCGGACAACACCGGCCCGCTGCCGGTGATCCCCGACTCCTCGCCCATGGAAGAGGCGAAGGAGGAGTTCCTGCCGATCTTCGCGGCCGTCGAGTCCGACTGGTTCAGGAAGGTCGAGCCGGCTCCGGCCGTTCAGGAACGGGCCGAGGCGGCCCCCGAGACCCAGGTCGCCCACGAGACCGTCCAGCTCTCGCAGCCGGCCGCCCCCTCCCAGGGGAACGGCTGGTCGTCGCCCGCCGACGTGGGCTGGCAGGCGGCCAAGGCCGCCAGCGAACCCTCACTCGGGGGGATCACCGGTTCCGGGCTGCCCAAGCGGGTGCCCAAGGCGAACCTGGTACCCGGTACGGCCGCGCCCGACCTGAGCGCGGCACCCCAAGCTCCCGTGCACCGGCCGACGATCTCCCCGGAGGCGGTGCGCAACAGACTGGCGAGCTTCCAGCAGGGAGTACGGCAGGGGCGCGCGGCCGCCAGGGGCGGAGCCGGAGACGGGCGGCCGTATCCCGACTTCGGCCGGGACGTTGAAGGAAACAAGGAGGACCGGTGAGCGAGCTCATCATGGTCGCCAAGGAGGATGACACGTGCGCGAAATGAGCCAGGCCGCCCGGGGGGTCAATTGGCTGATCACTGACTTTGTGAACAACGTCCCGGGTGTGGCGCACACGGTCGTCGTGTCAGCAGACGGTCTGCCGTTGGCGTATTCGGATGGATTCCCCAGGGACAGGGCCGACCAGTTGGCCGCGGTAGCGGCGGGTTTGATCAGCCTGACCCAGGGGGCGTCCCGGGTTTTCGAGGGCGGAGCGGTCACCCAGACCGTGGTGGAGATGCAGCGAGGGCTGCTTCTCATCATGTCGATCAGTGACGGTTCCTGTCTGGCGGTGCTGGCCGCCGCTGACTGTGACATGGGACTGGTGGCCTACCAGATGACGATGCTCGTCGAGCGGGCGGGCCAGGTGCTGACTCCTGCCGTTCGCGCTGAGCTGCAGTCTTCCCATTCACGGTAACGGCGATGACGCGAGGAGGCTGCCGTGGCAGGCCGTGGCTGGATCGGTGAGGGGGACCCGCACGGCGGGTATCCCTATCAATCAATGGACGACCCCCATCGGCAACAGGGCGGTCCCTATCAATCGATGGACGACCCCTACCGGAATCAGGGCGCTCCTTCGCATCTCATGCACCCGGCGCCGTCGGAGCAGAGCTCCCTCGTCCGTCCGTATGCGGTGACCGGGGGGCGCACAGCCCCCCGGACCCAACTCGCCCTGGAGGCCCTGGTCTCCTCGGCAACCTCCATACATCATGATTTATCCACCCGCACCCCGGAGTATCAGGCGATCAGCGGCCTGTGCCGGCAAGTGCGTTCGGTCGCTGAGATCTCCGCGATGCTCCGCATCCCGCTCGGCGTGACCCGGATCCTGGTGGCCGACATGGCCGCCGAGGGCCTGGTGCAGATCCACCAGCCGCAGCTGGACGCGGGTAAGCCGGATCTCAACCTGCTGGAAAGGGTGCTCAGTGGACTTCGCAGGCTCTAGCCGCGGCGGCGGCCTGACATCGACGAAAATCGTCGTCGCCGGTGGATTCGGTGTCGGCAAGACCACCTTCGTGGGGGCGGTGTCGGAGATTCTGCCGCTGACCACGGAGGCGGTGATGACCGACGCCAGCGCCGGGATCGACGACCTCGGCCTCACACCGAACAAGACGACCACCACGGTCGCGATGGACTTCGGCCGTGTCTCGCTGGACCGTGACCTGATCCTGTACCTGTTCGGTACGCCGGGTCAGCACCGGTTCTGGTTCATGTGGGACGACCTGGTGCGCGGCGCGATCGGTGCGATCGTGCTCGTCGACACCCGGCGGCTGGCCGACAGCTTCCCGGCGATCGACTACTTCGAGGAGGCCAAACTCCCCTTCGTCGTCGCGGTCAACGGCTGGGACGGCACCTACCTCCACGGTGAGGAGGAGGTACGCGAGGCTCTGACACTCGCGCCTCACATCCCCATCTCCCGGACCGACGCCCGCTCGCGCGACGCGGTGAAGGCCACGCTCATCACGCTTGTCGAGCACGCGCTCACCATGCGGATGGCCGTCCCCGGCTGGGGTCGCTGACCGAGGGAGGGCGTCAGTCGCACCTCCCAGCGGATAGGCTGGGAGGTCGAGTCGCAGACCTGTAGCGCAGAGGCTGGCCAATCACGTGTTCGAGACGCTTTCCGACCGGCTGACATCGGTCTTCTCCTCCCTTCGATCCAAGGGTCGGCTGTCCGACGCCGACATCGACGCGACCTGCCGCGAGATCCGTATCGCGCTGCTCGAGGCCGACGTCGCGCTGCCCGTGGTCAAGGCGTTCGTCGCCCAGGTCAAGGAGCGCGCCCGCGGCGTCGAGGTCTCCCAGGCGCTGAACCCGGCGCAGCAGGTCGTGAAGATCGTCAATGACGAGCTCATCGAGATCCTCGGCGGTGAGACCCGGCGGCTTCGCTACGCGAAGAACCCGCCGACCGTCATCATGCTCGCGGGCCTGCAGGGCGCGGGCAAGACGACCCTGGCGGGCAAGCTTGCCCGCTGGCTGCGGGAACAGAGCCACACGCCGCTGCTCGTCGCCGCCGACCTCCAGCGGCCCAACGCCGTCCAGCAGCTCTCGGTCGTGGCCGAGCGCGCGGGCGTCGCGGTCTACGCGCCCGAGCCGGGCAACGGCGTCGGCGACCCGGTCGCGGTGGCCCGTCAGTCGATCGACCACGCCAAGCGGCAGCAGCACGACATCGTCATCATCGACACCGCGGGCCGCCTGGGCATCGACCAGGAGCTGATGAAGCAGGCGGCCGACATCCGCGACGCGGTCTCGCCCGACGAGGTCCTGTTCGTCGTCGACGCCATGATCGGCCAGGACGC
This sequence comes from Streptosporangium sp. NPDC049046, assembly GCF_040649155.1. NCBI lineage: Bacteria > Bacillati > Actinomycetota > Actinomycetes > Streptosporangiales > Streptosporangiaceae > Streptosporangium > Streptosporangium sp. NPDC049046. Next base: position 314,638 of record NZ_JBEZEZ010000006.1, read on the forward strand.
CGTCTCCACGGCCCAGGCATTCATGGAGGGCGTGGGCTTCGACGGCGTCGTGCTGACCAAGCTCGACGGCGACGCCCGCGGTGGCGCCGCCCTGTCGGTCCGCCACATCACCGGCAGGCCGATCATGTTCGCCTCCACCGGTGAGAAGCTCGAGGACTTCGACGCCTTCCACCCCGACCGGATGGCGTCGCGCATTCTCGACATGGGTGACATCCTCACCCTGATCGAGCAGGCCCAGAAGACCTTCGACGAGGCCGAAGCCGCCAAGATGGCGAGCAAGCTCACCTCGGGCGAGAACTTCACCCTGGAAGACTTCCTTGAGCAGATGATGATGGTCCAGAAGATGGGCCCCATCAAGAACCTGCTCGGGATGATGCCCGGTATGGGGCAGATGCGTGATCAGCTCAACCAGGTCGACGACCGCGACCTCGACCGCATCGCCGCCATCATCCGCTCGATGACCCCCGCCGAGCGTCACAACCCGAAGATGATCGACGGCTCTCGCCGAGCCCGCATCGCCAAGGGCTCCGGTGTGACGGTGACCGAGGTGAGCGGCCTGGTCACCCGCTTCTTCGACGCCCAGAAGATGATGAAGCGGATGGCCGGCGGCATGGGCATCCCCGGCATGCCGGGTGGTCGCAAGGGTGGCAAGGCCGCGCAGAAGAAGGCGGCCAAGGGGCGCAGGGTCAGCGGAGACCCGCGCAAGGCGGCGCTCGGCAAGGCCGCCCCCGGCAAGGCCGACGAGCCCGCGCCCTCCGCGGGCAACGGACTCCTCGGCAAGCTGGGCTCCCGGCAGCAGCTGCCGCCCGGCATGGAGCTGCCGCCGGGCTTCGACCCCTCGAAGTTCAAGTTCCCCGGCCAGAAATGAGCGACGACGGCTTCCACGCGCGCGCCAGGTGGATCTGGGTGATCATCGTCGGGGGGTTCATCCTCGTCGCCGTGCTCGAACTCCTCGGGGTACGCCCCAGATAGTGTTCCCACCTCGGCGCCCCGGCCTCCCCCTCGCGTGGTGAGTACAGCGGGAACGGCGGGGGGAGCGGCACAGGCGCCAACGGCGAGAGCGGGGGTGCCAGGGACGGCCAGGACGGCGGGGACGCGACTCGCGCGGGTGCCCCCGGTGGGATCGGGATACCCCACGGGGGCAGAAGCCCCAGCGGGGCCGAGTCCTCCAGCGGGACCGGGATCACCGGTGAGGTGGGCGCTCCCCGGTTCTCCGGGCTTTCCACGGCTCCCGAAGGTCCTGCGAAGGTCCTGGCGGAGCTGTCGGCAGAGCCGCCGGTGGGGGACGAGACGGGCGCCGGGAACACGTCGGCCTGGCCCGCCGGAGTCGTCGCCCTGATGGCCAGCACCGTGCCCAGCACGGCGATGGATCCGGTCGCGGTCAGCAGCAGGGATCTGAGGGTGGTTGCCACGGCGGCCATTTAGCGCACCAGGCCGCCCCGGAGGGGGGCCCGGACACACGGGGATTACCGAGATTTGCCCTCCGGCCGCCGTACCGGATGGCCGCGAGTTGGCAGGGCACCCCCGCACGTCTGGCACAATGACATGTTGGAACATCGTGACACGCGGTTGCCCTCTCACTCCCGCGTGCCATGCCTGTCCCTTGGACGGTCCTCTCCTCGTGCCCCACTCGATGAGACGCCGCTCACCCACGCTCTAATGCAGGAGAGACCACACCAGTGGCAGTCAAGATCAAGCTCAAGCGGCTCGGCATGATCCGCAACCCGCAGTACCGCATCGTCATCGCCGACAGCCGCACCAAGCGTGACGGCCGGGCGATCGAGGAGATCGGCCTGTACCACCCGAAGGAGAACCCCTCGCGCATCGAGGTCGACTCCGACAGGGCGGCCTACTGGCTGGGTGTCGGCGCGCAGCCGACCGAGCCCGTGCTCAAGCTCCTCAAGCTCACCGGCGACTGGCAGAAGTTCAAGGGCGAGCCGGCTCCGGCCCCGCTCCTGGTCGCCGAGCCCAAGGCCGACCGTCACGCCGTCTACGAGGCCGCGGCCAAGGAGTCGCTCTCCCTGGAGGCCGCCACCACGCCGAAGAAGTCGACCCGCAAGTCGGCTCCCAAGGCTGAGGAGGCCGCTCCCAAGGCCGAGGCCCCCAAGGCCGAAGAGGCCGCCGCCGAGACCCCGGCTGAGCCCACTGCGGCCGCCGAGGAGAAGCCGGAAGGCGAGGCCTGAGGTGCTCGAGGAGGCCCTCGAGCACCTGGTGAAGGGCATCGTCGAGCATCCTGACGACGTCCAGGTTCACGCTCGCCGCATCCGCAGCGGGCGTGTGCTTGAGGTCCGGGTCCACCCCGAGGACCTCGGTAAGGTCATCGGCCGCGGCGGTCGGACGGCCAAGGCGCTTCGCACGGTCGTGAACGCCCTTGGTGACGGCAAGTACGTCCGGGTCGATCTTCTCGACCTGAACGAGGCCCGCTAGCCGGCGAGACGCGTCCATCGAGCGAACGGGCCACCCGCCCAGTGTGGGTGGCCCGTCCGTTTTTCACAGACACCATTACGTGAGGAGGCGGGCGTGCAGCTCGTCGTAGGCCGGATCGGCCGCCCGCACGGACTCCGCGGGGACGTGTCCGTGGAGGTGCGCACCGACGAGCCGGACAGGCGCTTCGCCCCGGGCACCGCACTGGCCACGGACCCCGCGTCGACAGGCCCGCTGGTCGTCGAGTCCCGCCGCTGGCACTCCGGGATCCTGCTGGTCAGGTTCGAGGGTGTGACCGGCCGCGACCGGGCCGAGGAGCTCCGCGGCACCATGCTCGTCATCGACTCGGACGACATCCCGCCCCCCGAGGATCCGGACGAGTTCTACGACCACCAGCTCATCGGCCTCACCGTGGTCAAGCCGGACGGCGAGCCGGTGGGAGAGGTGTCCGACGTGCTCCACCACGGCCAGGACCTGCTCGTCGTACGGCGCGGGAAGCCGGGGGCCAGGGCTGCCGGGGCCGCCGAGGTCTACGTGCCGTTCGTCAAGGCGCTGGTCCCGGAGATCGACCTCGCCAAGGGCCTCCTCGTCGTGGACGCCCCTGCCGGACTGCTCGACCCGGACGAGATGGTCTGACATGCGGGTCGACGTCATCTCCATCTTCCCCGAGTACTTCGCCCCCCTCGACGTCTCCCTCATCGGCAAGGCCCGTGAGCGCGGCATCCTCGACGTCCACCTCCACCAGCTCCGCGACCACGCCCACGACGTGCACCGCACCGTGGACGACACCCCCTACGGCGGTGGTCCCGGCATGGTGATGAAGGCCGGCCCGTGGGGGGAGGCCCTCGACGCGGTCCTCGCCTCGGGCCCGGCCGGAGTCCCGAGGATGATCGTGCCGACCCCCAGTGGCGTGCCCTTCACCCAGAGGCTGGCGATGGAGTACGCCGCCGAGCCGTGGCTGCTGTTCACCCCGGCCCGCTACGAGGGCATCGACTCCCGGGTGATGGCCGAGTACGGCGCCCGCATGCGCGTGGACGAGGTCAGCGTCGGCGACTACGTGCTCGCCGGGGGTGAGGTGGCGGTGCTGGTGATGATCGAGGCCGTCGGGCGGCTGCTGCCGGGCGTGCTCGGCAACGTCAACTCGGCGGTGGACGACTCCTTCGCGCCCGGCGCGATGGAGAACCTTCTTGAGGGCCCCGTCTACACCAAACCGCCCGAGTGGCGGGGGCACGAGGTGCCGGAGATCCTTCTCTCCGGGCACCACGGGAAGATCGCCAGGTGGCGGCGCGACCAGGCGCTGCGCCGTACCGCGAGAAACCGGCCCGAACTCCTGGCGGCGCTCGACCGGGAGAGCCTGGACAAGCACGACAGGCAGGTCCTGGCGGAGCTGGAGCTGCCCGAGGCGGGCCAGGCCGGTTCGGCCGCTCTGACCGGTTGATTTCCGGTCGGTCGGGAAAATATGGCAGACTGAAGCGTTGCCGCCGACTGCCCATCCGGTCCCCAGACCGGTTTCATCGCGGCCGGTCGGCCGGCCAGTCCCGAGACATAGTCCACTTCAGCACGCGTGTCCATCGCGACGCCGCTCCGTCGCGGCCGGATGGACCTCCGGGTGCGTTCGTAAATGAGGTACCACTGCCATGCACACGCTGATCAGCGAGCTTGAGAAGTCCTCGCTCCGCACCGACGTCCCGGACTTCCGGCCCGGTGACACTCTTGAGGTCCACGTCAGGGTCATCGAGGGCAGCCGGTCCCGTGTCCAGGTCTTCAAGGGTTTCGTCCTGCGCCGTCAGGGCGGCGGCTCCCGTGAGACTTTCACCGTCCGCAAGGTCAGCTACAGCGTGGGCGTCGAGCGGACCTTCCCGGTGCACAGCCCGGTCATCGAGAAGATCGTCCTGGTGACCCGTGGCGACGTCCGCCGCGCCAAGCTCTACTACATGCGTGACCTGCGCGGCAAGGCCGCCCGCATCCGCGAGAAGCGCGAAGCCCGCTAGGCGCGTCAGCGCCCGTCGGCCTGGCCCGTGCCCCCTTCACCGGGGAGCGGGCCAGTCGCATGTAAGGAGGTTTGACCTCCTATGGCAATACGCATGGCTATGCGGTACCCCGTCACTCAAGCACTTGGTACCGCCCATCATCTAGGCTCGTCAGCGATGACTAGCGAGGACCGGGAGTACGGCGCGGTTTCGCGTCGACCTGTCGAGGACGAGGTGGACGTGGTCGCCGAAGACACTCAGAAGAGCGCCGAGGACGGCAAAGGCAAGAAGAAGGGCTCCTTCTGGAAGGAGTTGCCCGTCCTGGTCGTCGTGGCGTTGGTGCTTGCCCTCGTCATCAAGACCTTCGTGATCCAGGCGTTCTACATCCCGTCGGAGTCGATGGAGAACACCCTCCTCACGAACGACCGGGTGCTGGTCAACAAGCTCGTCTATCACGTCCGTGACATCGAGCGCGGCGACGTGGTGGTCTTCTCCGGGGTCGACTCCTGGGACCCCGAGGTTTCCATCGAGGAGCCGTCCAACCCGGTCGCGGGGTTCTTCCGCTGGGTCGGCACCGCCTTCGGGGTGGTTCCCGGTGAGAAGGACTACATCAAGCGGGTCATCGGCGTCCCCGGCGACACCGTGAAGTGCTGTGACGACAAGGGCAGGGTGACGGTCAACGGGGTTCCTCTCGACGAGGATTACCTCTACCCGGGCGACGTGCCGTCCCAGAGCTTCTTCGAGGCCAAGGTCGGTGCGGGCCGCCTGTGGGTGATGGGCGACCACCGGATGGTGTCCCTCGACTCCCGCTCCCACCTCGGCGACCCCGGTGGCGGGACGATCCCGGTGGACAAGGTGATCGGCCGGGCCTTCGTGATCGTGTGGCCGTTCTCCAGGGCCACGACCCTTCCCATTCCCGACATCTTCGGCCAACCGGCCCTCAAGGCGGCCGCGGCCGTGGGAGGGGCGACACCGCTCCTCGCGGGTTTCGCGGGAGCCGCGCCGCTGGTGCTGTGGCGTCGTCGCCGGCTCTCAAGGCGGTAGCCGGATCTCATGACCGTCGAACCCGAGGCTGAGAAGAAAAAGAAGAACGGTAAGGGCGGTGGCCTGCGCGAGTCACTGTTCCTGCTGGTGTGCGGGGTGGTGGTGGCGCTGCTGTTGCAGGCCTTCGTCTTCCAGTCGTTCTACATCCCGTCCGAGTCGATGGAGAACACCCTTCTGGTGGGCGACCGGGTGGTCGTCAACAAGTTGCACGGTGACTCCGAGCGCGGCGATCTTGTCGTTTTCAAGGGCTGGAACAGCGAGGACACCATCAAGCGGGTCATCGCGGTCGGCGGTGACACGGTGAAGTGCTGCGACGCCAAGAAGCGGATCACGGTCAACGGGGTGCCGCTCGAAGAGGGTTCCTATCTCCACCCTGACGACTTCCCCTCGGGGGAGTCGTTCGAGAAGGTCGTTCCCAAGGGGCGGCTGTGGGTGATGGGCGATCACCGCACCGCCTCCGCCGACTCGCGTGCCCACGAGGAGAGACTGGGGGAGGGGACGGTCGCCGAGAGTGACGTCATCGGCCGTGCCGTCGCGATCTACTGGCCGTTCTCCAGGGCCGCCGTTCTCAGCAGACCGGAGAGCTTCCTGAAGGTGAGATAGCGGTACCGAATGCCCCGTAGGGGGCGTACTCTCTGGTCATGGTCGCTGTGCTACCCGTGGTGCCATGACGGTCGCGTTTCGCCCCAGACCCAGCGTGGTCCGGCGGGATTCGGGACTGTACGGCTACGAGCGGGCTCTCGGCCGCCGAGGGCTCGGTCCCGTGGCGGGGGTCGACGAGGCCGGTCGAGGTGCCTGTGCGGGGCCGCTGGTGGTCGCCGCCGTGGTGCTGGGCGGCCGGATCGACGGCCTGGACGACTCCAAGCTGCTCACGGCCTCCCGGCGCGAGTCGCTGTACGAGCGGATCACGGCGACCGCGCGGGCGGTGAGCGTGGTGGTGATCCCGCCGGGTGAGATCGACGCCCAAGGGCTGCACAGATCCAACATCGGAGGAATGCGCAGGGCGGTGGCGCGACTACCCTGTCACCCCGGCTACGTTCTGACCGATGGGTTTCCCGTCCCCGGCCTGCCCGCACCGTCGCTGGGTGTGTGGAAGGGAGATCAGGTGGCGGCCTGCATCGCCGCGGCCTCGATCGTGGCCAAGGTGACGCGGGACGAGATGATGGTGGCGCTGCACGAACGCCATCCCCGGTACGGCTTCGCCGTGCACAAGGGGTATGGCACCGCCGACCATCGCAGGGCTCTCAGAACCTACGGCCCGTGTCCGGATCACCGCTTCTCGTTCTCGACGGTGGCGCGGTCAGGAGCGGGCGAGGTGATGGGTGAGAATGAAGTGGGGGCCGGTGCCGTCTGATCGGGCGGGCCGGGGTGGGCGTTTAACAGGAGGACCGGTATGAGCGCAGAGGATCTCGAAAAGTACGAAGCCGAGATGGAGCTGCAGCTTTACCGTGAGTACCGCGACGTTGTCGGACTCTTCACCTATGTCGTGGAGACCGAGCGGCGCTTCTATCTCACCAATTCCGTCGATCTTGACGTGCGCACCGCCGAGAACGGTGACGTGTTCTTCGACGTGAAGATGCAGGACGCCTGGGTCTGGGACATGTACCGCCCGGCGAGGTTCGTCAAGAACGTCCGTGTGGTGACCTTCAAGGACGTGAACGTCGAGGAGCTCGCCAAGCCCGACCTGGAGATGCCAAAGGAGGGTTTCTCCTCCTGAGCGGCTTTCCTCGACGGCCTTGAGGGGGTTCGCCCACGGACGGTCGGGGGCTCCAGGGGGCTCTTGAGGCTCAGAGGGTTCTTGAGGACAGGTGAGGGCAGCCGAGCGGCCTGAGGCACCGTACGTGATCGAGTGGACACGAGAGGTTGTCCACAGGCGTGCGCGCTGCCCGGCCGGTTTTCCACAGATCCGCATTCGGTTCCTCGACGGTGCGGTGAGCTGAGCGAAGGTCTGGAACCGGAGGTGGTTCCATGGCCGCGAAGGACGAGCTCGGCAAACACGGCGAACAGCTCGCCGTCGACTATCTGCTCGCACACGACCTGCAGATTCTGGATCGCAACTGGCGGTGCCCCGACGGGGAGATCGACGTCGTCGCCCGAGAAGGGGACACGCTCGTCGCGGTGGAGGTGAAGACCCGCTCGGGTCGCAGTCACGGCACCGCCTTCGAGGCGGTCACGGACGCGAAGATCTCCCGCCTGCGCAGACTCGCGGCCAGATGGCTCGCCGAGTGTGAGGACCGGTGCCGGTTCGACGCGATCCGCGTCGATGTCGTCGCCCTGGAGCGGTTCGCCGGGGATTTCGTCGTCCGCCACGAGCGGGGGGTGTGCTGATGCCTCCCCGACCCTCAGGGGCTCCGGAGGCTCCCGGCCTGTCATGGATCGTTCGCTCCCCTCGGGGGGTGAGGTGAGTGGCCGTCGCGCGCACGCGCTGTGTGGCCCTGGTCGGGGTGACCGGCCGTCTCGTCGAGGTCGAGGCCGATGTCGGCAGCGGAGTGGCGGGTCTCCACCTCATCGGGATGCTCGACACCGCGCTGAGCGAGGCCCGCGACCGGGTCCGTTCCGCGCTGGTCAACAGCCGATACGCCTGGCCCGACTCCCGGATCACGGTGAGCCTGTTCCCCGCCAGCCTGCCCAAACGCGGAAGCCTGTTCGATGTCGCGATCGCGATGGCCCTGCTCGCGGCGGCGGGATTCGTGCCCGCGGCGAGGGTCGCCGAGCCGTTCTTCCTGGGCGAGCTGGGCCTGGACGGCTCGATCAGGCCGGTGCGGGGCGTGCTCCCCGCCGTGCTGGCGGCCGTCGCCGCCGGTGCCCGCACCGTCGTCGTTCCGGCTCGTAACGCCGCCGAGGCCGGTCTCGTGCCGGGGGTGACCGTGGTTCCGGCGACCACGCTGAGCGCGCTGGTGAGCTGGTTGCGGACCGAAGGGCCGGTAGGGGGCCTCCCGCCCGGTTCTGGAGGAGCCGGTTCCGGTGGGGGCGGGGGAGGCGGGGCCGGTGCCGCGGATCGCGATTCGAGAGCCGGGGGTCCTGCCCTGCGGGGACTTCCCGGCGCGGCGGGCCCCGAAGACGCCTGCGGTGCGGGGGAGGAGTCCGGTGACGTCCCCGATCTGGGAGACGTCGCCGGGCAACCTCTCGCCCGTCGCGCGCTGGAGATCTGCGCCGCCGGCGGGCACAACCTCTGGATGCTCGGTCCTCCGGGGACGGGAAAGACCATGCTCGCCGAGCGGTTGCCGACTCTGCTCCCCACCCTGGAGCGGGACCAGGCGCTGGAGGTGACCGCGATCCACTCGGTCGCCGGTGTGCTGCCCAAGGACCGTCCCCTGCTGGTCCGCCCGCCGTTCGTGGCGCCCCACCACACCGCGACCGTCGCGTCCGTCATCGGCGGGGGCAGTGGGATGATCCGTCCGGGGGCCGTCTCGCTGGCTCATCGGGGGGTGCTCTTCCTGGACGAGGCCCCCGAGTTCTCGACGACCGTTCTCGACGCGCTCAGACAGCCGCTCGAATCGGGGCAGGTGACGGTCTCCCGGGCGCTGGCCACGGTGACCTTCCCTGCCAGGTTCGTGCTGGTGCTGGCGGCCAACAGGTGCCCGTGCGCGCGGCCCTCCACCCCGAACGACCCGTGCGCGTGCGCTCCTGCGGCCCGCCGCCGCTATCTCGCCCGGCTCTCCGGCCCACTGCTCGACCGGGTGGACATCAAGGTCGGCCTGTTCCGTTCGACCAGGCGCGAGCTTCTCGCCGACCGCCGCTTCATCGAGCCGAGCCGGGTGGTGGCCGAGCGGGTGCTGCTCGCGCGTGAGCGGGCCGCCAAGCGGTTCGCGAACACGCCGTGGCGCTGCAACGCGGAGATGCCCGCCCGTGCCCTCCATACCGAATACCGGCCACCGGCAGTGGCGATGTCCCCGCTGCTCGGGCATCTCGACAGCGGCCGGTTGAGCGCCCGGGGCCTCGATCGGATTCTCCGGGTGGCCTGGACCCTCGCCGATCTCGCGGACAAGGATCGGCCGGAGCTCCACGAGACCCAGTCCGCGCTCGGGCTCTGGCTGGGGGAGGAACGATGAGCGACAGACTGGCACGACTCACCCTGATGCGCCTGGCCGAGCCGGGCGACACCGTGATGGGCGCCCTCGTGGCCCTACGCGGTCCCGAGGCCGCCGTCGCCCTGATCCGCGAGGGCGCCGCGGGCGCGGATCTCACCCGATGGTTCGCCGACGCCCACGGCCGCCCGGCCGGAAACCCCGGTCCACCGGTTGGAGATCCCGGCTCGCAGGTCGGAGACCTCGGTGCATCGGCCGGAGACCTCGGTTTTGGAGATCTCGGTTCATCGGCTGCAGAGCCCGGCTCGGCTTTTGGAGGCCCCGGTTCTGGAGGCCCCCGCTCACCTGCCGGCAACCTCGGCTCGCCGGGTGGGGTCACCGGCCTATCGGTCGGGAGGCTCGATCCATCCGGCGGTGTCCCGTCCGGCGGTGTCCTGTTCGGCGGTCGCTCCGAATGCGGTCGCTCCGAAGGCGAGTGCTCTGAGGCGGGTGACGGCTCGGGGGCGGTGCGGGATGGGCGGCTCGCGGCCAGGATCGACAGGACGGTCGCCTCCTGGGCGGCCAGGCTGAGGACGGCCGACCCTGAGCGCGACCTGGCCGAGGGCGAGCGGATAGGGGCGAGGCTGGTGACTCCCGGTGATTCCGAATGGCCGACCCAGCTGGACGACCTGGGAGACTCCCGGCCCCACGCCCTCTGGCTCCACGGTGACGCCGACCTGCGGTTCTCCTGCCTCAGATCCGTCGCGGTCGTCGGTTCCCGAGCCGCCACGCCGTATGGCGCGCACGTGGCGGCGGAGCTCGGAGCGGGGCTGAGCGAGCGAAGGTGGGGGGTCGTCTCCGGCGGTGCGCACGGCATCGACGGGGCCGCCCACCGGGGTGCCCTCGCCGGTGAGGGGCCGACCGTCGCCGTGCTCGCCTGCGGCGCCGACGTCGCCTATCCCAGCGCGCACCAGCAGTTGTTCGCCGCCATCCGGTCGCAGGGGGTGCTGGTCAGCGAGTGCCCCATGGGTGCGCACCCGACCAGGCCGAGGTTTCTCATCAGAAACCGCCTCATCGCGGCCCTGACCAGGGGCACCGTGGTCGTCGAGGCGGCCGTGCGAAGCGGGGCGCTCAACACCGCCGGACACGCGATCGCGCTCAACCGTCATCTGGCCGCGGTGCCGGGCCCGGTGACCTCGGAGTTCTCCGTGGGGTGTCATCGGCTGATCCGCCAGGGCAGGGCCACCTGCGTCACCGGTCCCGAAGAGGTGATCGAGCTCGTCGGAACGATGGGCACCGACCTGGCCCCGGAGCCGCGCGGCCCGGTGCTTCCCCGAGATCGGCTCGACCCCGAGAGCCGGAAGGTCGTCGAGGTCATGCCCACCCGGGTCGGTGTGGGGCCCGCGACGATAGCCGTTGCCGCGGGCGTCGACCTGGAGACCGTGCTCTCCTGCCTCGGAGGTCTGGCCGCCGCGGGTTACGTCGAACGCGTCTCCCGGGGCTGGCGTCTCCGCCCCGACCGCCCTCCCGGCGGGTGAAGCCCTCTTCTCGGTGGGGTCATGGGGGCGGGGTGGGCCGGGTGGCTTCCAGCCGATGGTGACGGTCAGCGCGGTCTCGGTGGGGTCATGGGGGCGGGGCGGGCCACACGGGAAGCAGACGGACCTGGCCGTGGCCGAGGAGGAGTAACGGGTCGAGATAGGCGCGGTCACGGAGCAGGCCCCAGTGCAGGCAGGTGGCGGGGCAGTGCCCGGGGGCGTCCTGAAGGGTGCCGATCACCTCGCCGACGGCCACCGCCTGCCCGCGCCGCACCGAGGGCTGGACGGGCAGGTAGGTGGTCCGCAGGCCACCGGGGTGGAGCACGGTCACCACGCCCCGGTCCGCGAGCGGCCCGGCGTAACCGACCGTTCCCGTTCCCGCGGCGCGCACCTCGGCTCCGGGAGACGCGGAGAGGTCGGTGCCCCGATGACCGGCCAGCCACGGCTGGGCGGGTGGCGCGAAGCCCCTGAGCACCCGTGGCCGTCCGCTGAGCGGCCATTCCCAGAGGGAGGACTCAGAAGGAGAGGACCCTCCGGAAGGGGGAGCGGACTTCCTGCCACGGGATCCCCCTGGAGCGATGGAAGCGGACTCCCCGGAAGGGAAGGTGACGGGTGCTCCAGCGGGGGGTGTCGTCCCCGCGTGGCCGTGCGCGGCCGTGCGGGCGGTCGCGGGGGTGCTCATGGGAGCCGCCGTGCCATATGCGCGGCCGGTCGCGTCTACGGGGGGTGCGAGGGAGGTCACGCGGTGGGCGCCAGCCGGTGTGGCCAGGACCAGTGAGCACAGCAGGGCTCGCAGCCCCACGGGGTGGACGGTCTTCATGTCGGCAAGCATGAAGACCCGTGCTGCGGCGGAGATGGACCGAACGGGATTCTGTGGACAGTGGGCGGTAGACGTGGCCAAGCCGGGAGGCGTGACTGAGGATGGGGAGAAAGGACGGCCCAGGACGTCGTGAGAGCGGGGATCGCGTGGTCGAAGAGCGTATTCGCGAGCTGGCGGCGGAGGTGGGCGTCGAGTTGCCGCCGGTACGGGTGAGCGGGGACGATCCGGTACTGCCCTCCGTCTTCCGGGTGGGCACCGCCGCCGCCGTCGCCGTCGGGGCCGCCACCGGGGCGGCGGCCGCGCTCAGAGGAGGCGGAAGCCGGGCCGCCGTGGACGTGCGGGAGGCGGCGATCGCCTTTCTGGACGAGCGCCACTTCAGGATCGACGGAGCGGCCGTGGATCCGTGGGCGCCCCTTTCCGGTGACTACCGCACCGCCGACGGCTGGGTTCGGCTGCACTGCAACTTCGACCATCACCGTGACGCGGCCCTCGCGGCGCTCGGACTGCCCGAGGGGGCGGACGGGGACGCCGTCGAACGCGCCTGCGCGAGCCGTGGCGCCGTTGAGGTCGAGGAGGCGGTGACGGCCTCGGGAGGATGCGCCGCGGCCATGCGCGACCACGCCGGGTGGCGTGGGCATCCGCAGTCACGGGCGGTCGCCGCGTCACCGCTGGTCCACCTGACCCGGGTCGGAGCCCGGGGTGGTGCGAGGACCGGCGCCTCGAAAGGCGGGGAAGGGCGGGCGCTCGACGGGGTGCGGGTGCTCGACCTGACCAGGGTGATCGCCGGACCGGTGGCGACCCGCGCTTTGGCCGCCCACGGTGCCCAGGTGCTCCGGGTGGGTGCCGGGCACCTTCCCGAGGTGCCGGGGCTGGTGGTCGGCACCGCGTTCGGCAAGCGCTCCTGTCATCTCGACCTGAGGACCCCGGCCGGGCACGCCGCACTGCGCGACCTGGTGGCGGGGGCCGATGTGTTCGTGCAGTCCTACCGTCCCGGGGCTCTCGAGGCGCTGGGGTTCGGCCCCCGGAGGCTGGCGGAGATCAGGCCGGGGATCGTGTGCGTCGACGTCTCGGCGTACGGAGGGCAGGGGCCGTGGGCGGGCAGGCGCGGGTTCGACAGCCTGGTGCAGATGGTGTGCGGCATCGCTCACGAGGGCGGCGACGGGGCGCGGCCCCGCCCGCTGCCCGCCCAGGTCCTCGACCACGCCACCGGTTACCTGGCCGCCTTCGGCGCGATGGCCGCACTGCTCCGCCGATCCGCCGAGGGGGGCTCCTGGCGGGTGGAGCTCTCCCTGGCCCGGACCGCGCGATGGCTGGACGACCTCGGCAGGGTCGACGGAGCGGTCACGCCGGAGCCCGATGTCACCGGCATGATCGAGGAGATGGACAGCGCCTTCGGCCGCCTGACCTATCTCCGGGCGCCAGGAACGATCGACGGTGTGTCGCCGTACTGGTCGAGCCCGCCTCCGGAGAGGGGCGAGCACCCGCCCACCTGGTGGTGAGGTCTTCCGCGGGCTCTGGAAGGCGAGTCAGGGGGAGGGTGAGGTCATCGGGTTCGGGGGGCGGAGGGGTGGCGCAGCGGGGAGAGCCAGATCCACGCGGCCGCGGTCAGCACCCCGGCCGCGGAGATCCAGAACACCGGGCGCAGTCCGAGCAGTTCACCGGAGAGGCCGCCCGCGAGACCGCCGAGGGTGAGGACACCCTGGATCATGAAGGCCTGCGTGGCGTTGACCCGGCCGCGCAGTTCGGCAGGGGTCTCGCGCAGGGTGATGGCGCCCATGCAGACGGCGAAGGCCACGACGGCCACGCCGGAGATCACCGCGCTGACGGCCAAGAGAAGGAAGCTGCGCCACACCGGTCCTGAGGTGAGCGCGACGATCACGAAGTCGACGGGGAAGAGCAGTACGGAGCAGGCCAGTATGCGGTTCTCGCCGTACCGTCCGGTCAGGCGCGAGACGACGGCCGCGCCGAGCAGGCCGCCGACGCCGAAGAAGGCGGTGATGGCGCCGACCAGCCCTCCGGCCAGGTCGAGCTCGTTGAGCGCGTAGATCACGAACAGTGCCATGTAGGCGCTGCCGAAGAAGTTGATCGTGATACCGGCGCCGCAGAGCGCGCGGAGCGTCGGGTGCCCGGCCACCGTGGCCAGGCCCTCGCGGATCTCGGTCCACATGCCACGCCGGGGAGCGGGAGCGTGGTTCTCCGGCGCCTTGATCGATCTGATCAGGAACGCCGAGGCCAGGAAGGACACCGCGTCGACCAGGAGCGCGAACGGCGCCGTGATCAGCTGGACGAGCAGTCCGGCGAGACCGGGGCCGGCGACGGTCGCCACGGCGAAGGCCGACTGGAAACCCGCGAGGGCTTCGGTCCGCTGACTCTCGTGGACCACCGTGACCAGGTGCGGGAAGTTGACCGCCCGGAAGATCACCGAGCAGGTGCCGACGACGAACGCCACCGCGATCAGCCACGGCACGCTCAGCGACCCGGTGATCCAGGCCGCGGGGATCGTGGCCATGGCGACGGCCGAGACCGTGTCACAGGCGACCATGACCGGCCGGTGCCGCCTCAGCCGGTCGGCGAGGGCACCCGCCTGGAGACCGATCAGCAGGTAGGGCAGGGAGGTCGCGGCGGTGAGCATGCCCATCTGGGCCGGGGACGCGCCGAGCAGGACGGCGGCGGTCAGTGGTACCGCGAGCCGGGAGATCTCCGTGCCGGTCTCGGTGACGGCACGGGCGGAGAGCAGGAGCCGGTAGTCGCGTTGTCTCCGCAGGGGCCCCGGCTTGACCGCAGAGGACTCGGGAGCGGTGGGGGACAGGGAGGGCTCGGGGGGCGTAGAGCGCGCGGAAGGCGCGGAGTCGTCAGGGGTGACGGGGGTGGTGGAGGTCACGGTGACCCGTCCCCTTTCCGCCTCCGAAAATTTTGAAAGGAATGCTTCATAACTGTGAAGATAACCCTTCATAGTTATGAAGGCAATGCTTCACGTATGGAGTGGGTACGGTCTGCACATGACCGAGGCATCGACGCGCAAGTCCCTCACCGATCCCACCGCGATGCGCGCGCTGGCGCACCCCGCGCGGCTCGCGATCCTGAACCGGCTCCAGGCCGAGGGGCCCTGCACCGCGACCGAGGTCGCCGAGGTCGTCGGGATCACCCCCAGTGCGGCCAGCTACCACCTGCGCATGCTCGCCAAGTACGGCTTCGTCGAGGACGCGCCCGTGCGCGACGACGGCCGCGGTGACGGCAGGGAGCGTCTGTGGCGCTCCAGCGCGACAGGCTTCAGCGTCAGCCCAGACCCGGACGACGGCCCGGACGTGCGCGGTGCCAAGGAGTTCCTGATCAAGGCGTATCGGGAGCAGGCGGCGGACGAGGAGGGCAGGGCGCTGGAGAATCTTGAGCGGGAGTCGCGTGAGTGGCGCGAGGCCGCGTTGTTCGGTCGGTTCCTCCTGCTGGTCGACGCCGAGGAGTTGAAGGCGCTGAACGAGCGGATCGAGGAACTGCTCGCCCCCTACAAGACCACCGTCAGGGATCGAGAGGACGCCCCGCCCGGGGCGCGGGTCTCCGAGGCGCAGGTCAGCCTCTTCCCCCGGGCCCGGCGCCGGCCGCACGGCCTTCCACGCGACGCGTAAGGGGTGCTTGACATCCCAAGGTCGGGGAGAGGCGCGGTTACGGGTACACTTTTTGGTGGCCTGTGAGTCATGGGCCGACTTCGCATGCCCCGTCAAGAACCGGGATCCCTCGGTCCGGGCGAGAGCTCGGCTGGATCCGGTTCGGGGCATCAGGGCGACAGCCGAGGGCTGTCGCGTCCAACCGAGAACAGCGCCCAGAGATGGGTGCCCCGATCTGGAGGACGATCAATGTCCACCCCCGTCGTCACCATGCGACAGCTGCTGGAAAGCGGCGTTCACTTCGGCCACCAGACCCGGCGCTGGAACCCGAAGATGAAGCGCTTCATCTTCACCGAGCGCAACGGCATCTACATCATCGACCTCCAGAAGTCGCTGGCCTTCATCGACAGGGCCTACGACTTCGTCAAGGAGACCGTCGCGCACGGCGGCACGATCATGTTCATCGGCACGAAGAAGCAGGCCCAGGAGGCCATCGCCGAGCAGGCCGCCCGTGTCGGCATGCCGTATGTCAACCAGCGCTGGCTGGGCGGCATGCTCACCAACTTCTCCACCGTGCACAAGAGGCTCCAGCGCCTGAAGGAGCTGGAGGAGCTCGACTTCGACAACGTGGCCGCCTCGGGGCTCACGAAGAAGGAGCTCCTCATGCGCCGCCGCGAGAAGGAGAAGCTTGAGCGCACCCTCGGCGGCATCCGGGACATGTCCCGGATCCCGAGCGCCGTGTGGGTCGTCGACACCAAGAAGGAGCACATCGGGATCAGCGAGGCTCGCAAGCTTCACATCCCGGTCGTGGCCATTCTCGACACCAACTGCGACCCCGACGAGGTCGACTACCCGATCCCGGGTAACGACGACGCGATCCGCGCCGTCGGTCTGCTGACCCGCGTCGTCGCCGACGCCGTCGCCGCCGGTCTCATGGCCCGCGCCGGCGCCAACCGTGGCGGGGACGACAAGCCGGCCGTCGCCGGTGGCGCCGAGCCGCTGGCCGAGTGGGAGCAGGAGCTGCTCGCGGGCGGCGCCGACAGCGCTTCGGCCGCCGAGGCCGAGACCGCGGAGGCCCCGGCCGAGACCACCGAGGCCCCCGCCGAGGCTGCGGAGGCTCCCGCCGCCGAGGTCGCGGACGCTCCGGCCGCCGAGGCCGAGTCCACCGAGAAGCAGGCCTAGGTCACTTCCGTACGGCTCCTTCGGCCGTACGACCCGCAAGACCCTTCCGGGTGGGTGCCGCTCAGTTGGGGCACCCACCCGATCCACGACGATTCCCACGAGGAAAAGACAATGGCTTCCGTGAACATGGCCGACGTCAAGCGGCTTCGTGAGCTGACCGCCGCCGGCATGATGGACTGCAAGAAGGCTCTCGAGTCGTCCGAGGGCGACTTCGACCGCGCGGTCGAGATCCTCCGCCTCAAGGGCGCCAAGGACGTCGGCAAGCGTGAGGCCCGCACCGCCTCCAACGGCCTGGTCGCCCTGAAGCAGGAGGGTGACTCCGCCGCCGCGCTGCTCGAGCTCAACTGCGAGACCGACTTCGTCGCCAAGGGCGAGCGTTTCCAGGAGCTCGCGGCCCAGGTGGTCGACCACATCCTGGCCACCAAGCCGTCCGACGTGCCCTCGCTGCTCGACTCCGAGCTCGCCGGCAAGACCGTCAAGACGCACCTCGACGAGGCCAACGCCGCGCTCGGCGAGAAGATCGAGATCCGTCGGTTCGCCGTGCTCGAGGGCGGTTTCATCGGCGCCTACATGCACAAGACCGACCCTCAGCTCCCCCCGGCGGTCGGCGTGCTCGTGCAGCTCGACTCGCCGAACGGCGACGTCGCCAAGGACATCGCGCAGCACGCCGCGGCGATGGCCCCGAAGTACCTCAGCCCCGCCGAGGTCCCGGCCGACGTCATCGAGAAGGAGCGCGCGCTCTTCGAGGAGATGACCCGCGAGGAGGGCAAGCCCGAGGCCGCCATCGGCAAGATCGT
This sequence comes from Streptosporangium sp. NPDC049046, assembly GCF_040649155.1. NCBI lineage: Bacteria > Bacillati > Actinomycetota > Actinomycetes > Streptosporangiales > Streptosporangiaceae > Streptosporangium > Streptosporangium sp. NPDC049046. The sequence continues at coordinate 332,016 of NZ_JBEZEZ010000006.1, forward strand.
TGATGGCCGGGTCAACGGCTGGTACAAGGACTTCACCCTCCTTGAGCAGTCCTTCGTCAAGGACAACAAGAAGTCGGTCGCGAAGTTCGCGGACGAGAACGGCGTCAAGGTCCAGGCCTTCGTCCGCTTCAAGGTCGGCCAGGCCTGATCCCTGACATCCGCTCTTCAGGCAGAGCATCAAACGAGGAGGCCGCCGCCGTGCAGGAGAACACAGGACCCGCTACGCCGGCGGTTTCTTCGTACTCGGATCCGCTTCGCTGGAAGCGGGTGATGTTGAAGCTGTCCGGGGAGGCGTTCGCCGGCGGTGAGCCGCTGGGCATAGACCCGGGCGTCGTGAGCCACCTCGCGGACTCGATCGCCGAGGCCGTCCGCGGCGGCGTGCAGGTCTCGGTCGTCGTGGGCGGCGGCAACATGTTCCGGGGCGCCACCCTGTCCGAGCGCGGCATGGACCGCGCGAGGGCCGACTACATGGGCATGCTCGGCACGGTCATCAACTGTCTGGCCCTCCAGGACTTCCTGGAGAAGCGGGGGATCGACACCCGCGTTCAGACGGCGATCACCATGCAGCAGGTCGCGGAGCCGTTCCTGCCCCGCCGTGCCATCCGCCACCTGGAGAAGGGCCGCGTGGTCATCTTCGGGGCGGGGCTCGGCTCGCCGTTCTTCTCCACCGACACCTGCGCCGCCCAGCGAGCGCTGGAGATCGGCGCCGAGGCGCTGCTCAAGGGGACCCAGGTGGACGGCGTCTACGATGCCGACCCCCGTAAGAACCCTGACGCCGTCCGGTTCGACCATCTCGAATACGGTGAGGTGCTGACCCGTGGCCTCGGGGTCATGGACGCCACCGCCATCAGCCTGTGCATGGACAACAACCTTCCCATCGTGGTCTTCGACCTCATGGGTGAGGGCAACATCATGCGGGCGGTACGCGGTGAGAAGATCGGCACGCTGGTGAGCCCGGCACGGTGACGAACCGGCACGGGGCCGACACGGTGCCAGGGTCGGCACGGTGACGAGCCGGTAGCGCAAGAAGCGAGCCCGACGTAGCTGGTGGAGTGGTACGCGAGGTAGGAGCGTCCCGTGAAGCGAGCGAGGAGTGGTGAGCGACCAGAGGACGGGAAGCGAGCCCGACGTAGCCGGCGGAGTGGTACGCGAGGTAGGAGCGTTCCGTGAAGCGAGCGAGGAGGGCGCGTGACCGAGAAGACAGGGTGCGAACCTGACGTAGCGAGCCGAGCGGTACGCCATTGTGGTGGTCCGGTGGACCTCCGGCGTGATGGCCTCCCGCGAAGTGCGTGAGGATGGGGAGTGACCGAGAAGACAGGGAGCCGCTGTGATCGACGAAACCCTCCTCGAAGCCGAGGAAAAGATGGACAAGGCTGTGTCGGTGGCGAAGGACGACTTCGCGGGCATCCGCACGGGTCGGGTCACCCCGTCGATGTTCAACAAGATCAGCGCTGAGTACTACGGGACACCCACCCCCATTCAGCAACTCGCCTCGTTCCACGTGCCCGAGGCGCGCATGGTCATCATCCAGCCTTTCGACAAGAGCTCGATGGCCGCGATCGAGAAGGCGATCCGCAACTCGGACCTCGGTGTGAACCCCGGTAACGACGGAGCGGTGATCCGGGTGGCCTTCCCCGAGTTGTCGGAGGAGCGCCGCAGGGAGTACATCAAGGTCGCCAGGAACAAGGCGGAGCACTCCAAGGTCTCCATTCGCAACATCCGGCGCAGCGCCAAGGAGACCCTGGACAAGATGATCAAGGATGGCGAGGCCGGCGAGGACGAGGTGCGCCGGGCGGAGAAGGAGCTCGACGACCTCACCCAGAAGCATGTCGCCAAGATCGACGAGCTGCTCAAGCACAAGGAAGCCGAGCTGCTCGAGGTTTGAGCCATGATCCTTGTCCCGCGCGGGCCGTCCGTGCGGGACAAGGATTTTGTGTAGGTATGAAAGTAGGACCCCCTGTGGAACCCGTGGCGGGCAGTAGCCGTACCGGCCGTAATCTCCCCGTCGCGGTGGCGGTGGGGCTCGCCCTGGCGGCGATCATCATCGCCTCCCTCTACTTCGTGAAGGTGCTCTTCCTCGCCGTGGTGGTCGCCGCGGTGGGTATCGGAGTGACGGAGCTGGTCCGCTCGTTCGAGGCCAGAGGCATCAAGGTCCCCCTCGTCCCGGTGCTGGCAGGCATGGCCGCGATGCTGGCCGCGGCCTACTGGGGCGGGGATCTGACCGGCTCGGCCTGGGGCGGGACGGCCTGGCTGGTCGGCGTCTTCGCGATGACCGTGCTCGGGCTGATGATCTGGCGGATGTTCCTGGGCACGGAGAACTACGTCCGCGACACCGCCGCGACCATCCTGGTCGTCGTCTATCCCTCCCTGCTCGTCGGGTTCGTGGCGCTGTTGCTCGCCAACCCCGACCAGGGTCCCGACCGGGTGGTCGTCTTCATCGCCACCACCGCCGCGAGCGATATCGGCGGATATTTCGCCGGAATTACCTTGGGCAAGCACAAGATGGCCCCGGTGATCAGCCCGAAGAAGACCTGGGAGGGCTTCGCGGGGTCGGCGCTGGCCTGCATGGCGGTGGGCGGCTGGCTGGTGGCGTGGCTGCTGGAGGCCGACATCTGGAAGGGCGTCCTGATCGGCGCGGTCGTGGTGGTCTTCGCCACGCTCGGCGACCTGATCGAGTCGGTGATCAAGCGAGATCTCGGGGTCAAGGACATGGGCAGCGTGCTTCCCGGCCACGGCGGCATGATGGACCGCCTCGACTCCCTCGTCGCCACGCTGATCCCGGTCTGGGTACTGCTCACCCTGCTGGTCTGAGCCCGCCCCGGTCGGGCCCCGCCCCGGTCCGGACCTGCCCTGCTCTGAGGCCGCCCGTGGTATCCCGCCCGGGCGCGGTGCGGTCGTCACCCGTACGAGTCAGGGAGGGCGTCGATCATCCCGCCCCGGTGAGCCGGGTCGCGGACAGGCGCGGCAGCACCGCCCGGTAGCCCTCGGCGGAGACCAGGCTCAGCTCGTCCGGGGTGATCGGGACGAGCCAGAGCCACTGGACGGAGTCGCCGCCGAAGGAGAAACCCGACAGGTCGGGCAGTCCCGGCAGCCCGGTCAGCATCATCACACCGCCGTAGGCGGAGCCGAGCGGGAAGGTCTCAGGGCGGTGATACCACCTGGCGGTGTGGCCGTGCCCCAGCCAGGTGACCGAGTGCCACGGATACTGCCCCAGCCACAGGAACAGCCGGGCCGCGTCGCGGGCGTCACCAGGGGAGGCGACGGCGAGCTCCACCCGCGCGTACGCGTCCGGACGGTCGATGTACTGCTCGACGGTGGGCATCCGCTGGCAGCTCATCCCGACCGTGGACAGGATCGTGTGCTCCCTGCCGCGTTCCGGTGGGCGTTCCGTGATGCCCACCGCGGGCATCCGCTCGCCCCCCGCGTCCCAGAATCTGCCCGCGGTGCCGACCTTGCGGTCCAGGTGACCCATCACGAACTGCTGGAACGAGGCCCAGGCCCCGTCTCCGCCACGCCACTCCCAGTAGGCGCGAGCCTTGGAGATCCGAGGGGCCAGGCCGTCGTGGGCATCCTCCAGCGACCAGGCGAACGGGGACTCGCCCAGAGCGTCACGGGAGTAGCCGGGCATTCCCCGGCTCATGTCCGCCCATCCAGGAATGACCGCGAGCAGCTCGTCGTTCTCGTACAGGGCGACGCCGTCGCCCTCCTCGAACCACAGCGATCGCAGCGCGCCCAGGGGTCCTCTGCCGCCGGGGTGACGGGTGTTCGCCCTGAGGGCGACCGGTGGTAGTTCGGCCTCCAGGCGGTCCTGGTCGATTCCGTCCGGGGCCGGGCCGTGGTTGGCCAGCCAGACGGCTCCGTGCACCGTCCCTCCCGGCCCGCACAGGTAAGCTACCGAGGAAGTCTCGTCACGTTCGACCACCAGGGTGCGGCTTCCGTAGGGATTGATGTCGGTAAGCACGACCTCGACGCCGTCTCCCCGCTCTCCTGCGGGGCCCGTGGGGCGGTTTGTCGCCATACCTCCGGACTCTAGATCACTGTCGGGCACCGCTTCGAGCAATCGCGTAACCGTTGAGAGAAGGCGTTGGACTTGTCGACCGTCAGCCCGTCCGGGACCCCCGCACCCGGCCAGCTCACCTTCGTGGCGCCGCGCCGGGCCAAGCCCGCCCGCCACCTGGCCGACCTGACCATGGCCGAGCGCCGCGCGGTCGTCGCCGAGCTGGGTGAGAAGCCGTTCCGCGCCGACCAGCTCTCCCGGCACTACTTCGAGAAGCTCAACGGTGATCCCGAGCTGATGACGGACCTTCCGGCCGCGGCGAGGGAGAAGTTCGCCACCGCGCTGTTCCCCAAACTGCTCACCTCGGTCAAGGAGATGACCACCGACGCCGGCACCACCCGCAAGACGCTGTGGCGGCTCTTCGACGGCGCGTTGGTCGAGTCGGTCCTCATGCGCTACAGCGACCGTACGACGATGTGCGTGTCGTCGCAGGCCGGATGCGGTATGAACTGCCCGTTCTGCGCCACGGGCCAGGCGGGTCTGACCCGTAACATGACCACCGCCGAGATCGTCGAGCAGGTCGTCGCCGGGGCCCGCGCGCTCGCGGCCGGTGACGTCCCGGGTGGTCCGGGACGGGTCAGCAACGTGGTCTTCATGGGGATGGGCGAGCCGCTTGCCAACTACAAGGCCGTGATCGGGGCCGTGCGCCGCATGGTCGAGCCCGCCCCCGACGGCCTGGGCATCTCCGCCAGGGGCGTCACCGTCTCCACGGTCGGCCTGGTCCCGGCGATCGGCAAGCTCGCGGCCGAGGGCCTGCCGGTGACGCTCGCGCTCTCGCTGCACGCCCCCGACGACGAGCTCCGCGACACCCTGGTGCCGATCAACACCCGCTGGAAGGTCGCCGAGGTCCTCGACGCGGCCTGGGACTACGCGGCCAGGACCAAGCGCCGGGTCTCCATCGAGTACGCGCTGATCAAGGACATCAACGACCAGGAGTGGCGCGCCGACCTGCTCGGCAAGCTGATCAAGAACAAGCTGGTGCACGTCAACCTGATCCCGCTCAACCCGACCCCGGGTTCCAAGTGGACCGCCTCCCGTCCGGAGGACGAGCGGGCCTTCGTCCGGCGCCTGGAGTATCACGGCGTGCCGGTGACGGTCCGCGACACCCGAGGCCGTGAGATCGACGGCGCTTGCGGCCAGCTCGCCGCCGCCGAGTAGCCCTCACCGTGTAGGAAAACCCCGGTTCAGGGGTTCAGGGGTTCAGGCGGCGCAGGCGTGTGTACAGCAGGAGGCTCGCGGCGGTCCAGAAGAGGGTGGCGGCGGAGACGGGGAGCAGGACCTCCCCGAGCAGGCCGGCGTTGGCGGCGCGCATCCAGGGCATGATCGGCACCGCGAGGTGGCCCGCGGGGGTGAGGCTGATCAGCAGCAGGGCGAGATAGCCACCGAGGAGGGCGAGCATCGAGACGGCCGGGGAGGCGAGGATCGGGCGGCTGGTGAGGGCGCCCAGGGCCGTTCCCGCGCTCACGCCGAGCCCGTGCAGCGCGACGCCGCTCGCCAGGTCGGCGGGGGCGGGCATGGCGGCGAAGCCGTGCAGCAGCGGTAGCCCGACCGCGATCGCCGCCATGCCGAGGTTGACGGTGAGCGCGGCGAGCAGCCCGGCTCCGACCTCGCGGCCGGGACGTCCGGCGGCCGTCATGGAGATCAGCCGCTGCGTCGGGGGTTCGGTGTCGAGCAGCCCTCGGGCGGCCCAGGCGAAGACGAGGATCAGCAAACCGGCCGAGTCCGCGTACGCGGGCAGCTCCTTACCCGGCGGGGCGAGCGTCGAGTAGAAGACGAACAGCATGGCGAAGAGCCCGATCGTCGGCTGGAACAGCCGGTGTGACCGGGCGTAGGCGGAGAGCTTGAAGCGGACGAGATGGATCACGATGACCGCCTGGTGAGGTAGCCGTCGGCACGGAGCTTCTGCTCCACCTCGTCGGCGTCGCCCGCGTCCACGATCACCTCGATCACCACCTGCGAGGACGAGCTTTCCGAGGGGGATCGAGGGGGCGGCGAGAGCTCCTTCGCGGTGTCCGGGGAGGGCCGGGTTTCCGGGGTGTCTCGCGGAGCGGGGGAGTCCTGCGGAGCGGGGGTGGGAAGTGCCGCGGAGTCGCGGGCGCCGACGGTGACGTCGCCGTTCGCGACGAGCCAGTGATCGGCGCCGGGGAAGTGCCGAAGTTGGTTCTGGTGGTCGCTGACCACGACCGTACCGCCGCGGGCGGCGATCTCTTCGATGATCACGGGGAGTTCGGTGCGGGTCTGCTCGTCGAGCCCGGCGAAGGGCTCGTCCAGGATCAGCAGGTCCGGCGGGGCGAGCAGCGACTGGATGAGCCCGATTTTCTGCGCGCTGCCCTTGGACAGGTCACCGAGCGGCTGGTCCAGCAGATGGGCCGCGTTCAGCCGCTCCGCCAGGTCCCCGGCCGCGGAGGCGGAGGAGGAGAGCCCCCGGATCCTGCGCATGTGGGCGAGGTAGGCGGCGACGGTGAACGGCTGGTCCACCGGGAACACGTCGGGGGCGTAGCCGATGACCTCTGGCCGGTCGGCGATCGAACCTTGGGACGGAGGGACGAATCCCGCCATCAGCCGCAGCAGCGTCGATTTTCCGGCGCCGTTGCGGCCGGTGACCTCGATGACGGAACCGGGGCGGACGGTGAGCTCGACGTCCCGCAGGATCCAGGGGCCGCGCCGCGAGTATCGAAAGGACACCGTGGAGAGCCGCATGAACCGCAACATTACCGGTGATCATGCCGGAGTTCGCCGTTGATCGCCGGCCGTGATGCGATCTACCCCCTGGAAGCGGGCTCGACCTGATAGACAAGAAAATAAGAGGATTTCCAGGAAGCCGCGCTCGGTAGGTCACCCGGCTCACCACGCTCGATTTCTCGGCCTCTCCCGGTTCGCCGCCACACGGCGGGGGAGTGCTCGGGGGCCTGTCAGCGGGTACCCCAGGAGTAGGTTTGCTTGTGAAGCTTGAGATAGACGAAGGTCTCGGTGGCCCTGACGGTCGGGATGGCCCGGATCTTGCCGAGGATCTCCAGAAGATGCTGGTCGCTCTCGCAGACGACCTCGACCATGATGTCGAGCGACCCCGCGGTCAGCACCACGTAGTCGATCTCCCTGATGGCGGACAGCTCGTCGGCCACCGTCTCCAGGTCGCCCTCGCACTTGATGCCGATCATGGCCTGACGGGGGAAGCCCAGGGTGAGCGGGTCGGTCACCGCGACGATCTGCATGACTCCGGCGTCGAGCAGGCGCTGCACCCGCTGGCGTACGGCGGCCTCGGAGAGCCCCACGGCCTTGCCGATCGCGGCGTACGGCTTGCGCCCGTCCGTCTGCAGTTGCTCGATGATCTGCTTGGAGATCTCGTCGAGGACGACGGGGCCGGGCCTGGCGTCGTTTTCGCGGCGAACCTTGGGCGGCGTCGTCATGGGCGCTCCCTGGCGTCATGTTGCGGGGCTGTTGCCGGCATGTTGCGGCTCCGATGCGACATGCTGTCAGTTCCGGCGCCTCTGTCAAGCGATTTCGTAGCAATTTGGTATCTTAACAACGAAATCCCTTGTCGTGGGACTCTCGCTCTGTAAGAGTCGCGACAACTCAGCCCCGATCCATAGGAGGCCGACGGTGACCACCCCGGTTGAGACCAACGAACTCCCCCGCCTGCGGAACTACATCGACGGCGAGCTCGTGGAGGGCAGGAGCGGCCGGTTCTCCGACGTCATCGATCCGTGCACCGGCGAGATCTACCTTAAGGCCCCCGTCTCGGGCACCGAGGACATCGACGCGGCGTACGCCGCGGCCGCCGCCGCGTTCGAGTCATGGAGCCAGGCCACCCCGGGCGAGCGCGCCAACCTCCTCCTCAAGGTGGCCGACGCGATCGACGCGAGGGCCGAGGAGCTGAACGAGGCCGAGTGCCTCAACACCGGCAAGCCGCGCGCCCGGATGGCCGAGGACGAGACTCCGGTCGCCTCCGACCACTTCCGCTTCTTCGCGGGGGCCGCGCGCACGTTGGAGGGCCCGACGTCCGGCGAGTTCCTCGCCGACCACACCTCCGTCATCAGGCACGAGCCGATCGGCGTGGTGGGCCAGGTCACCCCCTGGAACTACCCGATGATGATGGCGGTCTGGAAGATCGCCCCGGCGCTCGCCGCGGGCAACACCGTGGTGCTCAAGCCCTCCGACACCACCCCCGTCTCCACGGTCAAGCTGGCCGAGATCATCGGAGACGTCCTGCCCAAGGGCGTCTTCAACGTCGTCGTCGGTGACCGGGAGACCGGCGCGCTGGTCGTCGGTCACCCGACCGCCTCGATGGTCGCGATCACCGGTTCCGTCGGCGCGGGAATGGCCGTGGCCAGGAGCGCCGCCGAGGACCTCAAGCGGGTCCACCTGGAGCTGGGCGGCAAGGCGCCCGTCATCGTGTTCGACGACGTCAAGGACCTCAAGTCCGCCGCGGAGTCCATCGCCACCGCGGGCCTGTACAACGCGGGGCAGGACTGCACCGCGGCCTGCCGCGTGCTGGTCCACGAGGACGTCCACGACGAGTTCGTGGCCGCGCTCACCGAGGCGGCGGCGAGCACCGTGACCGGAGACCTCTCCGAGGAGAGCGCCCTGTACGGCCCGCTCAACAACGCCGACCAGTTGGCCCGCGTCACCGGCTTCATCGACCGGGCCCCCGGCCACGCCAAGGTCCTGACCGGCGGGAACCGGGTCGGCGACCGCGGTTACTTCTTCGCCCCCACCGTCGTCGACGGCCTCAGGCAGGACGACGAGATGGTGCAGAACGAGGTGTTCGGGCCGGTCATCACCGTCCAGACCTTCACCGACGAGGCCGACGCGGTCGCCAAGGCCAACGGCGTCAAGTACGGCCTGTCCGGCTCGGTGTGGACCTCCGACCACGGCCGGGCGATGAGGGTGTCGAACCGCCTCGACTTCGGCGTGGTATGGGTCAACACCCACATCCCGTTCGTCTCGGAGATGCCGCACGGAGGCTTCAAGCACTCCGGTTACGGCAAGGACCTGTCCGTTTTCGGCCTGCACGACTACCTGCGCGTCAAGCACGTCATGCACTACATCGGCGAATAGCCGCGAACAGAGGGATAAGCCTGGCATGACCGAAATTCAGGCGGGCACGGAGACGGCAGACGCCGTCTCCCACTCGTCCCACGTGCCCGCGATCGAACTCGACGGGGTCGTCAAGGAGTACGTCTCCCACGGCGAGGTCGTCCAGGCGGTCAAGGGTGTCACCCTGTCGATCGCCGAGGGGGAGTTCTTCTCCCTCCTCGGCCCCTCGGGCTGTGGCAAGACCACCACCATGCGCATGATCGCCGGGTTCGAGGATCCCTCGGGTGGCACCGTACGGCTGCACGGTCAGGACGTCACCGACGTCCCTCCCAACCGGCGCGACGTCAACATGGTCTTCCAGTCCTACGCCCTCTTCCCGCACATGAACGTCTGGGAGAACGTCGCGTTCGGCCTCAGGCGCAAGAAGGTCGCCGAGGCCGAGATCAAGCGCCGGGTCGGCGAGATCCTGGAGATCGTCGACCTCACCGGGCGCGAGAAACGCCGCCCCAGGGAGATGTCCGGAGGCCAGCAGCAGCGGGTCGCCCTCGCCCGCGCCCTGGTGAACAACCCCCGTGCCCTCCTGCTGGACGAGCCCCTCGGCGCCCTCGACCTCAAGCTTCGCCAGGCCATGCAGATCGAGCTCAAGCGCATCCAGCGCGAGGTCGGCATCACCTTCGTGTACGTCACTCACGACCAGAGCGAGGCGCTCACGATGAGTGACCGCATCGCCGTCATGAACGACGGCATGGTCGAGCAGCTCGGCAGCCCCAGAGAGATCTACGAGCGGCCCGCGACCGCCTTCGTGGCAGGGTTCATCGGCACGTCCAACCTGCTCAGCGGCACTGTCGACCGGTTCCGGTCAGGTTTTGCGGTGCTTAAGCTGGGTGAGGACGACCATGTCCTCACCGAGGGCGGATCGTTCGGAGCCGGGGAGCCGATCGCGATCACGGTACGCCCGGAGAAGATCAGGATAACCACGGAGGAGCAACCCGTCGGAGACCTCAGCGTCGTGCGCGGCACCGTCTCAGAGGTGGTGTACCTGGGGCTCTACACCAGTTACACGGTCTGCCTGGCACACGGCGAAGAGGTGACCGTCTTCCAGCAGAACGCACTGGACAGCGCGAGTACGGCGGAGCGTGGAGACGCCGTCTGGCTGTCGTGGCTGCCGCACCACTCGTACGCGATCGGAAGTTGAGCTCGATATGGACCCCCGCACGAACCCCGCCTTTCTGCGAGGCATGACGCAGAGCCGCTCCGTAACCCGTCGTGACGCCCTTCGCCTCGGCGGGATGTCGGCCGCCGGCCTCGCCCTCGCCGCCTGCGGTGTGCAGGGCAAGAAGGTGGAGGCCGTTCCCCAGAAGGACGCCCTCGCCGAATACTGGGGCTCCAAGCAGAAGAACAACACGCTGCGCTTCGCCAACTGGCCGCTCTACATCGACAAGGACGGCAAGCGGTATCCCTCGCTGGAGCTGTTCACCGCCGACACCGGCATCAAGGTGGAGTACCAGGAGGCGATCCAGGACAACAGCACGTTCTTCGGCAAGGTCCAGCCGCTGCTCGCCGCCAACAACGACATCGGCTACGACCTGATGGTCCTCACCAACGGCCTCCAGCTGAGCAAGGCCCTCGCGCTGGGCTATCTCGTCCCCCTCGATCACTCCAAGCTGCCGAACTTCGCGGCGAACGCGAGCTCCGCGGTGAAGAACCCCACCTGGGACCCGAACAACGCCCACACGATCCCGTGGACGGTCGGCGTAACCGGCATCGCCTACAACCCCAAGTACGTGGACGAGGTCAAGAGCATCCACGACCTCTGGAACCCCAAGTACAAGGGCAAGGTCGGCATGATGCTCGACACCCAGGAGGTCGCCAACTTCAGCATGTTCGCCCTGGGCATCGACCCCGACAAGTCGACCGAGGCCGACTGGAAGAAGGCGGGGGAGAAGCTCAAGGAGCAGCGCGACGCGGGTCTGGTGCGCAAGTACTACGAGAACGACTACGTCGACGCCCTCGCCAGGGGCGACATCTGGATCACCATGGCCTGGTCGGGCGACATCTTCCAGCAGGTCGCCGAGGGCAAGGACCTGAAGTTCGTGGTGCCCGAGGAGGGCGGCACGATCTGGACCGACAACATGTGCATCCCGAAGACCGCGCAGAACCCGGTCGACGCGCTCACCTACATGGACTACGTCTACCAGCCCAAGATCGCCACGATGCTGGTCGAGTACATCAACTTCATCACCCCGGTCTCCTCCGCGAAGGATCTCGTCCTCGCCGACGCGGCCAAGGCGACGGGGGAGGAGAAGAAGACGCTGGAGCAGATCGCCGAGAGCCCGCTGATCTTCCCCTCGGAGGAGGACATGGCCAAGCTGCGGTCGTACAAGACGCTCACCTCCGCGGATGAGAAGATCTTCGAGGACATCTTCCAACCCGTCACGCAGGGCTAGGCGGATGAGAGAGCGAATCGGACCGGAAGGGGTCATCGGCCGGTGAAGCGCCTCACCCCCTACCTGCTCATCCTGCCCGGCGGCCTCTGGCTCGCGATCTTCCTGGTGGTACCGATGGTCTTCATGGCCTCGGTGTCCACCCAGGAGGGCAACGTGGTCGACGGATTCATCCAGACGTTCAACTTCCCGGTGTACGGCGAGGCGCTGGCGCAGTACCAGACGCAGTTCCTGCGCTCGGCCGGGTACGGCCTGACCGCGACCGTCGTCTCCATCGCGCTCGCCTACCCGATGGCGTACTGGATCGCCTTCAGGGGCGGCAGCCGCAAGTCCACCTACCTGCTGCTGGTGCTGCTGCCGTTCTTCGTCTCGTTCGTGCTGCGCACGGTGTCGTGGAGGTTCCTGCTCGCCGACGACGGAATGCTGCTCGGACCGCTGAAGTCGGCGGGGCTGCTGCCCGAGGACTTCCACGTGCTGCAGACGACGTACGCGGTGATCGGCGGACTGGTCTACAACTACCTGCCGTTCATGATCCTGCCGATCTACGTCGCGCTGGAGCGGGTGGATCCCAAGGTGGTCGAGGCCGCCCAGGACCTGTACGCGGCCAAGCGGGAGGCGTTCACCAAGATCGTGCTGCCGCTCTCGCTGCCGGGAGTGTTCGCCGGGGTGCTGATGACGTTCGTCCCGATGACCGCCGACTACGTCAACGCGGGCATCCTCGGCGGCCCGGAGAACACGATGATCGGCAACATCATCCAGACCGAGTATCTGGTCAACAACGACTACCCGACCGCCGCCGCGCTGTCGTTCACGCTGATGGCGGCGATGCTGATCGGCATCTTCGCCTACGCCAAGGCGCTCGGCACCGAGAACGTCCTGGAGGCGGCGGCCCGATGAGCGGCACCATCGACGTCACGGAGAGCCCGGAGAGCACGACGACGAGCGCGCCCGCCGGGCGGCGGACCCCGCGCAGCGGCAGGCGGCTCGGCGACCGGCTGCTCCTCGGCTACGTCTGGTTGATCATCGCCTGGCTGTTCCTGCCGATCTTCGTCATGATCCTGTTCGGCTTCAACGACACCCAGAGCAAGTCGAACGTGACCTGGCAGGGTTTCACCCTCCGGTGGTGGGGCCGCCTGGACGAGTACCCCCAGCTGCTTGACGCGGTGCGCAACTCCATCTACATCGCGGTGCTCTCCACGATGATCACGACGGTGCTCGGCACGCTCATGGGGCTCGCCCTGGGCCGCTACCGGTTCCGCGGGCAGGGCGCGACCAACCTCGTGATGTTCGCCGCGATCGCCTCGCCCGAGCTCGTGATGGGCGCCTCGCTGCTGTCGCTGTTCATCAGCGTCGGCGTGCAGACCGGCTTCGCGACCGTGGTCGTCGCGCACGTGCTGTTCTCGCTCTCCTTCGTGGCGATCACCGTGCGGGCCCGGGTGATCGGGCTCGACCGGTCGATCGAGGAGGCGGCGCGCGACCTCGGCGCGTCCACGTGGATCACGTTCTGGCGGATCACCTTCCCGATGATCCTGCCCGGCGTCCTCTCCGGCGCGCTGCTCGCCTTCGCCCTGTCCATCGACGACTTCGTGATCACCCAGTTCACCAGCGGAGCCACCCAGACGTTCCCCCTGTGGATCTGGGGGGCCACCCGTATCGGGGTGCCGCCTCAGGTCAACATCCTCGGAACGCTTATATTCGCGGTAGGCGTCGCCATCGCCGTGGTCAACACGGTCACTGCGCGCCGCCGCACCTAGCCGCCGTCGATCCCCGTGCCCTCACCGGGCCACGGGGATTCGGTGTACCCGGATCACCAGTGACGAGGACTCCGGCGGACAATGTCCCGCAGGAGAGCGAAATCCGGTAAAGACCAGGATCCGGCAGAGGCAGAATCCGGCAGAGTACAGATTCCCGGCACAGAACAGGGAGGCGAGATCGGACTCAGGCGGGGGGAACCCGCGCGTGATCTCCACGACCACGCGATACACACAAAGACAACCTGACTCACGTAGGGAAGTGAGATTTGTGGATCCGCTGAAGGCTCTTGCTGACGCGGAGCGCAAGCCGTACTGGCTCGACAGTCCGGCGAAACCCGAGCCGCAGGCGCGGCTCTTCGGCGAGACCGGCGCCGATCTGGCGGTGGTCGGCGGAGGCTTCTCGGGGCTCTGGACCGCCCTGATGGCGAAGGAACGCGACCCGTCGCTCGACGTCGTCCTCCTTGAGGGGCGCAGGATCGGCTGGGCGGCGTCCGGTCGCAACGGCGGCTTCGCGATGGCCACGCTGACCCACGGCATCGCCAACGGGCTGGAGCGCTGGCCCGAGGAGATCGACACGCTCGAACGCCTCGGCGTCGACAACCTCGACGAGATCGGCGAGGCGGTCGCCGCATACGGCATCGACTGCGGCTACGAGCGTACCGGCGAGCTGCACGTGGCCACCGAGCCGTGGCAGCTGGAGGAGATGAACCGCAACCTCGGCATCGCCCGCGACCTGGGCGTCCGCTTCGACGTCCTCGACACCGAACAGGTCCGGGCGGAGGTGAACTCGCCCACGTACATCGGCGGCCACTGGGAGCGCGACGGCTGCGCCATGCTCGACCCCGCCCGGCTGGCCTGGGGGCTCCGGCAGGCCTGCCTCTCGCTGGGCGTGCGCATCTACGAGCGCACGCCGGTACGGACGATGAGGGACACCCCGACCAGCCTGGACCTGATCACCCCGCATGGCAGTGTGAGGGCGCGCAGGGTCGCGCTCGGCACCGGCGTGTTCCAGCCGCTGCTGCGGCGGCTGAAGCACTTCCTGGTGCCGGTCTACGACTACGCCCTGATGACCGAGCCGCTCTCGGCCGACCAGCTGGCCTCGGTGGGCTGGCACAACCGGCAGGGGGTCGGCGACGCGGCCAACCAGTTCCACTACTACCGGCTGACCGAGGACAACCGGATCCTCTGGGGCGGTTACGACGCGGTCTACTACAACGGCGGCATGATCAAGCCCGAGTACGACCAGCGCGACGAGACCTTCGTCAAGCTGGCCGAACACTTCTCCACCACGTTCCCCCAGTTGTCCGGGCTGCGCTTCACCCACAGGTGGGGCGGGGTCATCGACACCTGCAGCCGCTTCAGCGCCTTCTACGGCCAGTCGCACGGCGGGCGCCTCGCCTACGCCGCCGGATACACCGGCATGGGTGTCGGCGCGACCCGGTTCGGGGCGAACGTCATGCTCGACCTGCTCGCCGGAGAGCGGACCGAGCGGACCGAGCTCAGGATGGTCAAGGAGAAGCCCGTCCCGTTCCCGCCCGAGCCGGTCCGCTCGGCCGGGATCCAGATGACCCGCTGGTCGATCGCCCAGGCCGACCTGCACCAGGGCCGCCGCAACCTCTGGCTGCGCACCCTGGATCGGATGGGGCTCGGATTCGACTCCTGAGGCCCGGAAGATCCTGGTAAGTCCCGTCCCCGTTCCCGCTTCCGGCTCAGGCCGGACGAGCGGGAACGGGCCGGCCCGGAGACACCCGGGGGTGTGGAGACAGCGGAGGTCCGCGGGTGTGCGGGGGCGGCGGGGGGCTCGTTGGCTTCCGCGGCGCGGACCGTACAGACTTGGAGCATGTCGGAAAAGGTGAAGTTCACCGCCGGAGGGATCACCCTCTTCGGCGACCTGCGGATCCCGGCGGGGCCGGGCCCGCACCCCGGCGTGGTCCTCACGGGCCCGTTCACCGGCACCCGCGACCAGGTCACCGGCCTGTACGCCGCCCGGCTCACCGGCGCGGGATACGCGACGCTCGCCTTCGACCACCGCAACTGGGGGGAGTCGGGCGGACAGCCACGCAACCACGAGGACCCCCAGGGCAAGCTGGAGGACCTGCGGGCCGCGGTCTCGCTGCTGCGCTCGCGCCCGGAGGTGGACGGCGACAGGATCGGCGCGCTCGGGATCTGCCTCGGCGGGGGCTACGCGCTCAGGTTCGCCGCCTTCGACCCCCGGGTGAAGGCGTTCGCGGGCGTCGCGGGGGCCTACAACAACCCCTACGGCATGCGCGCCGGAATGTCCCCCTCGGGATACCAGGAGGCGCTGGCCTCGTTCACGGAGGTGTTGGAGCGCCAGGACGGGGGTGCTGAGGTGGAGTATCTCCCCGCGGTGGCCGAGGAGGGGGAGGCGGCGATGCCGGGCGACGAGCCGTTCGCCTACTACGGCACCTCCAGGGGGGCCTCGGAGCACTGGCGCAACGAGGTCACCCGGGCCTCCATCCGCGAGTTGATCACTGTGGACAACATGATGGGCGCCGACTTCCTCTCGCCCAAGCCCGGTCTGATCGTGCACGGCCTGGTCGACCGCTTCTGCTCACCCGAGGGCGCCGAGGAGGCGTACCGGCGGATGGACGACCCCAAGCGGATCGTCTGGCTGGACGCGAGGCTGCACATCGACCTCTACGACACCGAGCCGCACGTCACCCGGGCGGTCGAGGCCGTCACCGCGTTCTTCGGCGAGCATCTCTGAGCGCGATGTACGTCCTCGGGCTGGACGTCGGCGGGACCTCCTCGCGGGCGCTGCTGCTCGACGCCTCGGGACGGCGGGCCGGGTACGGCAGGGCGCCGGGCGGCAACCCCGCGGCCCACGGCAACGCCGCCGCGGTGGCCAACATCGGCCGGGCGCTGGGGCTCGCGCTGCGCGGGATCGACCCGGGCCTGGTGAGCGGGGCGGTCATCGGGCTGGCGGGTGGCGGGGCGTTGGACCGCCTGGTCTTCGACCCCATGTGGGCCGCCGCCGGTCTGCGCGTCCCGCCCCGGCTCACCGGCGACCTGGGCATCGCCTTCGCCGCGGGGACGGCGGAACCGCGCGGCACCGCCCTCATCGCCGGTACCGGGGCGATCGCCGCCAGGATCGAGGACGGCGAGCCGGTGATGATCGCCGACGGGCTCGGCTGGCTGCTGGGCGACGCGGGCTCGGGGTTCTGGCTGGGCAGGAAGGCGGCGTCCGCCGCCGTCCACGCCCTCAGCAGGGGCGACGCGGGCGGCAGGCTCACCGGCCTGGTCATGGGCGCCCTGCTGGAGGGCGAGCCGCTTTTTTCGAACACGGTGGACTCGGGCACGCCCGCCTCGGGCACGGTGAAGGCGGGTGCGGTGGAGTCTGGGGCGCTCGCCTCGGGCGCGCCCGTCTCGGGCACGGTGGAGGAGCTGAGGGCGCTCGCGATCAGGCTGGTGGTCCGCGCGCAGTCGCGGCCCCCGCTGGAACTGGCCAGGCTCGCCCCGCTCGTCAGCCGGGCGGCGACCGAGGGCGACCCGGCCGCCCTCACGATCGTGTCCGGCGCGGCCCGGCTGCTCTGCGAGACGGTCGCAGAGGTCCGCCGGGCGGGCGAGACGAGCCCGATCGTGCTGGCCGGGAGCGTGCTGACCAGCGAGGGGCCGATCGCCTCCGCCGTACGGGAGAGGCTGGGGCCCTCGGCGGTCCTGGCGGGCGACGGCGCGGGGGCGGCGGCGTGGCTGGCCGGCCGGGAGGCGTTCGGCTGGGACCCCGCGACCGCCGTCCGGCTGCACGCCCGCGTCGTCTCCGGCGACTGACGGGAGCCGCCGGGTCGGCTGCCCGGGCGGACCGGCCCCGTTCTCCACGGGTGCCGCGGGCCGGAGACGGCATCCGGTGCGGCGTGTGATCACTCCGGGGCGATCGCGCACGCGCCGAGCACGGGGCCGACCGTACCGGCCGCGGGGACCGGGTGGGGAGCACGGACCTCATGGACCGGAATCCGGGCACGGTACATACATCGATGTACGTCCCGAATGGGTCTGCGAGACGATGTCCGCGGGCCCGCGGGACGGGATCGTGAAGGAGTGACAAGTCGTCGTATCGAAGTGCTCGACCTGCTCAGAGGCATCGCCATCGCCGGCACCCTGGGCACGAACATCTGGATCTTCACCGATCCCGGCGGTCCTGCCGACATCATCGGGGCGCTGGGGCAGCCGGGAACCGTGGAGACCTTCCTCCGCTTCCTCACCAACGGCAAGTTCCTCGCACTGCTCACCCTGCTCTTCGGGGTCGGGCTCGAACTCCAGTACCGTTCGGCCGCACGCCGTGGCGTACCGTGGCCCGGCTGGTATCTGTGGCGGGCCGGGTTGTTGTTCGTCGAAGGTCTGATCCACTACCTGCTGATCTTCGAGTTCGACGTGCTCATGGGCTACGCGCTGACCTCGATCATCGTGGCGTACCTGATCGGCAGGAGCGACCGCGTGATCAGGGTGTGGATGATCACCGTCGGGTCGGTGTTCGCCGCGCTGATCGGGTTGCTCACCGTCGGCACCAGCTCGGCGAGCCTGGACACCGGGGCGGAGTCGTCCACGCTCTTCACCGACGGCACCTACCCGCAGCAGGTCGCCGCCCGGATCGAGATGATCGTCCTCTACCGGCTGGAGATCCTCCTCATCGTTCCGATGGGCATCGTGCTGTTCCTGCTCGGCTCCCAGTTGATGCGCGCCGGGGTGTTCGAGGACTCGGAGCGGGGCGCGGCACTGCGCCGGAGGCTCATGGTCGGCGGACTCGCCGTGGGCCTGCCGCTGAACCTGGCCACCGCGTTCGCCGGTCCGGGCTGGTTCCTGGTGGACCGGTACCTGCTGCCCCCGCTGGTGGCGCTGGGGCTGCTCGGTCTCGTCGCCACCCTCGCGCGGCGGGCGAGCGGTGCCCCCGGCATGTTGAGACGAGGGCTGACCAACGTCGGTCGTACGGCCCTGAGCTCCTACATCTTCCAGAACCTGGTCGCCTCGGCGCTCTGCTACGGCTGGGGGCTCGGCCTGGCCGCGACGCTCGACGGCCTGCGGCCGTGGTGGGTCGTGGCGGCCTGGGCGGGAGTCTGCGCGCTCTTCATGACGCTGTCCACGCTCTGGCTGCGGCGCTTCGAGCGGGGTCCCGTCGAGACTCTCTGGCAGTGGGCGTACCTGGCGCCGCAGGGGCTTGCCGGGAGATCCGGCAAGGCTCAAGAAACCCCGACAAGACAGTAGGGGGTTTCCACGGATTACCCCCGCCCCCCGCTCCCGCCGCCGCGATGACGAGCACGCCCGCTCCGACGAGCCACGGTCACGGAAAAGCCGCGGCTCCGACCGGTGAGGACGTGTCCCACAGGATCACCGTCCTGTCGTCACTCGCGGTGGCGAGAGACCTGCCGTCGGGGCCGAAGGCGACCGACCACACCGACCCGGTGTGACCGGTGAGCGGATCGCCGGCCGGTCGCCAGGTCCGCGTGTTCCACAGCCGGATGACGGGGCCGGTGCCGACGGCGAGGATGTCGCCGTCCGGGCTGAACGCGAGAGCGTGGATCTCGCCAGGATGTGGGAGGGGGTCTCCGACCGGACGGCGGGTCGCGAGGTCCCACACGATCGCCGTCTTGTCACTGCCGCCGCTGACGAGGGTTGTGCCGTCGGGGCTGAAGGCGACCGGCCACACCGGCCCCGTGTGACCGGTGAGGGGGGCTCCGATCTGCTGCCAGGTCGTCGTGTCCCACAGGATCACCGTCGCGTCGTCGCTCGCGGTGGCGAGGATCTTGCCGTCGGGACTGAAGACGGCCGACTGCACCCAGTCGCCGTGGCCGGTGAGAGGGTCGCGGATCGGCTGCCAGGTCGTCGTATCCCACAGGATCACCGTCGCGTCAGCACTCGCGGTGGCGAGGATCTTCCCGTCGGGACTGAAGGCGACCGACCGTACCCAGTTGGTGTGGCCGGTGAGGGGGTCGCCGACCTGCCGGCGGGTCGCCACATCCCACAGGATCACCGTGTGGTCGCCGGGTTCGGTCCCCTCGCCGTTGTTGCCGCCACCGGCCAGGAGCCTGCCGTCCGGGCTGAACGCGATCGAGTCCACCGCCCTGGTGTGGCCCTTCATCGGTTCGCCGATCGGTCGCCGGGTCCGCGCGTCCCACAGGATCACCGCGCCGTCACCGCCGCCGGCGGCCAGCGTCTCGCCGTCCGGGCTGAACGCCACCGTGTTCACCGTTTCCGTGTGCCCTCTGAGCTGTGCGAGAGCGGTCACCTTCCTGGGACCCGTCGCGGGCCAGAGCAGGTAGGCCACGACGGCGGCCGTGGCGAGGAGCGCCCCGGCCACGGCGACCACCGGGAGGAGCCGGCGCCGAGGGGGACGCGCCGCGCTCTCCGCAGCCGCGACCTCGGACGCGGAAGCGGCCTCGGGGGCGGCCTCGGATACGGACGCGAGCGCGGGTGAGGTGACCGGGGCGGTGGACGACAGGGGAGCGGGCGGCAGGGCCGAGGGGGACAGCGCAGGCGACACAGCGGGTGACACAGCGGGTGGCGCCGTGGGCGACACGGCGGTGAACCGCAGGGTGTCGGGGCGTGCCTCCTGGGTCTCCTGGGCCTTTCGGGTCTCCTGGTGTGCCGCGGTGTACGGCTCGGTCGGCGGCGAAGGAGCCGATGTGCCGGGAGCGGGCCGATCGGCGATCCGGGTGTCGCCCTCGTCCGGATCCGGCCCGGTGGAGGATTCCCCGGGGCCCGGCGTGGCGGCGATCTCGGCGAGGACGGCGGCGGCCTGGGCTCCGGTGAGGCGGAGGGCGGGTTCCTTGCGCAGCAGTCCCTCCAGGAGGGGGGCGAGAGGACCGGCGTGTACGAGCGGGGCGAATGGCCGGGTGGCGATCGAGACGTAGATCGATCCATGCGTCGTACCGGCGAACGGCCGGCGGCCCTCGACCGCGGCGTACAGGGTGGCGCCCAGCGACCACAGGTCCGACGCGGCGGTGGCGGGGTGGCCGTTGATCTGCTCGGGGGAGATGAAGGCGGGGGTGCCCAGGGTGACGCCGGCGCCGGTGAGGGTGACGTCTCCCTCGACGGCGGCGATCCCGAAGTCGGTCAGCACGACCCGCTCACCTTCGAGCAGGACGTTCGCGGGCTTGATGTCGCGGTGGGTGATCCCGGCGGCGTGCGCGACCCGCAGTGCCGCGAGGATCTGCGCGCCGATCGCCGCCACCCGCCGGGGCGGCAGGCGCCCCTGGGTTCTCAGCAACTCGTCGAGGGAGGGCCCGTCGATGATCTCTGTCACGATCCAGGGGCGGCCGTCGGCCTCGACGACGTGGTCGTGGACGGTGATGATCGCCGGATGTTTCAGCTGAGCCGCGGCGCGGGCCTCGCGCCCCATCCGCCGGTAGAGGGTCTCACGTGCGGCAACGTCCAGGTAGTCGGGGAGGATGAGCTCCTTGATCGCTACCTGGCGCTCCAGGCTCTCGTCCCGTGCCCGCCACACCGTGCCCATCCCGCCGCGGCCCAGCACGTTCATCAGCCGATATCGCCCGGCGACCAGCATGCCCGCTTCATGCGCCACGCTGAAACCTTAACGATGACACGGTGCGATAAGCCGTAAAAGGGAACGGATTGTGACCGTGATGATGCCGAGCGTTGGCCCTCCGGGACCTACCCGTCCGCCGTGGTGCGGCGTCCGATGACGGGGCGCAGCGCGTCCAGCACCGTCGCGTCCTCGATGGTCGAGGGAACGGGCTCGTCGGAGCCCTCCGCGATCCCGCGCATGGTCTTGCGCAGGATCTTTCCCGACCGGGTCTTCGGCAGGGCAGGGACCACGTCCACCTGCCTGAAGGCGGCCACGGCGCCCACCTGCTCGCGAACGGCGAGGACCAGCTCGGCCCGCAGGGTCTCGGGGTCGATCTCCGTCCCGCTCTTCAGCACCACGAAGCCGCGCGGCACCTGCCCCTTCAGCTCGTCGGCGACCCCGATGACCGCGCACTCGGCCACCGCCGGATGCGCGGCCAGCACCGCCTCCATGGACCCGGTCGACAGCCGGTGCCCGGCCACGTTGATCACGTCGTCGGTGCGGCCCATCACGAACAGGTAGCCGTCCTCGTCGAGGTGGCCGCCGTCGCCGGTCAGGTAGTAGCCGGGGAAGGCCGTGAGGTAGGACCGCACGTAGCGCTCGTCGTCCTGCCAGAGCGTGGGGAGCGTGCCCGGCGGGAGCGGTAGCCGGATGCAGATCGCGCCCTCCTCGCCGGGGGCGCACTCCTCGCCCGAGGCGCGCAGCACGCGCACGTCGTATCCGGGGACGGGCACGGTGGGGGAGCCCGGCTTGACCGGCATGGGCTCCAGCCCGCGCAGGTTGGCGGCGACGGGCCAGCCGGTCTCGGTCTGCCACCAGTGGTCGACGACCGGCACGCCAAGCCTGTCCGCCGCCCAGTGGTAGGTGTCGGGGTCCAGACGCTCACCGGCGAGGAACAGCGTCCGCAGCGACGAGATGTCGTACCCGTCGAGCAGGGCCGCCTGCGGGTCGGCCCTCCTGATGGCACGGAACGCGGTCGGCGCGGTGAACAGCGCGTTCACCCGGTGCTCGGCGATCACCCGCCAGAACGCGCCCGCGTCGGGGGTGCCGACCGGCTTGCCCTCGTACAGCACGGTCGTGGCGCCGCGCAGCAGCGGCCCGTACACGATGTAGGAGTGCCCGACGACCCAGCCGACGTCGGAGGCCGCCCAGAACACCTCGCCCGGCGCGATGTCGTAGACGTTGGCCATGCTCCACAGCAGCGCCGTCGCGTGCCCGCCGTTGTCGCGCACGACGCCCTTCGGCAGGCCGGTGGTGCCGCTGGTGTAGAGGATGTAGAGCGGGTCGGTCGCGCGCACCGGCACACATTCGGCCGGGTCGGCCTTCGCGCTCGCCCAGTCGACGTCCCGCCCCTCCACCAGCTCGGCGGGGGACTGCTCGCGCTGGAGGATCACGCAGTGCGCGGGCCGGTGCCCGGCCAGGTCGAGCGCGGCGTCGAGCATCGGCTTGTACGGCACCACGCGCGAGGGTTCGATCCCGCAGGAGGCCGACACGACCACCTTGGGCCGCGCGTCGTCGATCCTGGCCGCCAGTTCCTTGGGCGCGAACCCGCCGAACACCACCGAGTGCACCGCCCCCAGCCGCGCGCACGCCAGCATCGCGATCACCGCCTCGGGCACCATCGGCAGGTAGACCACCACCCGGTCGCCCTGCTCCACCCCGAGCGAGCGCAGCACCCCGGCGAACCTCGCGACCTCGTCGCGCAGTTCGGCGTACGTGTAACGCCTGCCGGTGCCCGTCACCGGGCTGTCGTAGATCAGCGCGACCCGGTCACCGTGCCCGGCCTCGACGTGCCGGTCCAGCGCGTTGTGGCAGGTGTTGAGCTCCCCGTCGGGAAACCACCGGTAGAAGGGCGGCGCCCCGGCGTCCAGGACCTCGCGCGGCGGCCTGCTCCAGGTGACGGCCTCGGCGGCCTCGGCCCAGAAGTCCTCGGGATCGGCGATGCTGCGGGCGAAGGCGTCAGCGTACGACATCCAGCCATCATGCTCTTTCCCGGACTGCCAGGTCGAGGCCCCTCTCCGACCTTCACACGTGAAGAACGGTTACCGGCGGATCCGCGGACTTTTGATCCGGACGTACTGACGCCGTCCATCAAGGGTGACGGTCTCGGTGAAGTCACATACAGGCATGGCCTCGGCTTGGGAACGTAGGAAGTCGGCACAGGTGGTGGTCGCCCGCTCGGGTGCCGGATCGACCCATCTCGCCCGGGGATCTCCCAGGGCGCGAACGCCACGACCGTGATGCCGAGAGTGGTGAGCCCTCCGTGTACTCTCCCGTGGCCGAGGCCGAGCTTGATCAGTCGACGCACACCGCCTGGTGAGTGACCTGGAAGACCCACGTGCCGCCGCCCGGGGACATATAGGTCAACATGGCGGAATAGGTCCCGGGGGTGCAGTCGTGGCCGACCGCGAGGACGGCCGCCCGTGCCCGCTGCTGGGCCGCCGCCAACCCCTCCGCGTAGGTGTTTCCCGCCCCCACGACGGTGGCGCTGCGGGGAGTGTCGTAGCCGTCGGCGTGCGCGGCCACGGGCGCGGTCGCCAGGCCGGCCGCCACCACCGCTGAGACGAGACCGAGCCGGCGGAGCCGAGTACCTTTTCGCATGATTCTCCTACAGGACCGGATCATTGGATCGACCGAGGATAAATTTCGAACGGACCAAGGTAAAGACGGCATTGACCACTCGATCGCCAGAACCTGGCCTGTCATGCGGTTTCTTCGTGATAGGGAATGTAATTTACATTCTTCATGGCGGGGCATGTAATTTGCGGCCGTACGAACATTGAATCGCGTCGGAGTGCATCAAAGTCTCCAGCGACCCCGGTGCGGTTCGCCCGAAGGAGCATTACGGAAGCCTGGAGAAGGTGGAAGCCGACAAGAAAAGGGCGTCCGCCTTAGTGCAGGCCAGCACCGCGGAGTTCGCAACGCGTGTCAGCGGTGGTGGCCGTGGGATGTCCGTGACGGTGTCGGGCGGGGTCACGCCGTCCGGCACCGTCACGGATCGGCCGGAGGGTCAGGAGGTGATCCCGCTCGGTTCCGCGGGGGCGGTGTAGCGGGCCTCGATGAGCTCGCGCACTCGTTTCCTGGCCTCGTCGACGGAGTCGCCGGGATCCTGCTCGACTTCGGCCACCTCGGCCGAGAGGTCCTCGTCCTTGACGCAGTCGGCGAGCCAGCGCGAGTAGTCCCCCTGGCGCAGGTGGTGGTTCCAGGTGTCCTCGTCGACGCCGTCGGCGATGCGGCAGAACGTGATCAGGTTGCCCGCTCGCAGGTTCAGCGCCCCCTCGGGGCCGCGGAAGTAGAAGCTGGCGTCCTCGCCGAGTTCGCCGGCCGCGTACTTGCGGCGGTGCCTCTGGCGTTCCTCCTCGGGCGGGGCGAGCCGCACCTTGACCGGCTCCTCGCCGAGCCTCCAGAACAGCAGTTCCCCGGTCGGCAAGTCGGGGAGGTCGCGGTCGGGAGCGTCGTTGCCGGTGGCGGCGGCGAACGCGCCCAGGACGCCCCCGGGCTCGTCCCCGACCGTGACGACGGTGTTGAGGGTCTGGACGACCGCCTCGCTCACCGCCTCGGGGTGCACGGTGACCAGCAGGAGCCCGCCCACCTCGCGCAGCAGCTCAACCGAGCGCAGCTTGAACCCGTCGGGCATCAGGTGGTGGGCCTCGTCGACCACCAGCCAGTGCGGGTGCCCGGAGTCGGCCGGCAGTGCCAGCAGGCGGGGCAGGAAGTCCTGGAAGAAGCCGGGCCGGTCGTCGAGGGGGATGCCCAGCAGGTTGACCACGACGCTCTGGCCGGGGTCGCCCAGCACCTGGAGGATCTCCTCCTGGGTGGGCGCGCGCTGGACGTCGCCGAGCACGGCCGCGCCCTCGATCCCCTCGGTGTAGTCGCCCTCCGGGTCGACCAGGCAAAACTGGTAGCCGGCCTTGGCGATCCGTTCCAGCAGCGCGGCGGTGACGGTGGACTTGCCGCTGTGCGAGGGGCCGGCGACCATCACGCGCATGCCGTACGGCGAGAACCGCACCTCTCCGGCGTCGTCGGTGCCCAGCAGCAGATGGTGGCGTGTCACGTCCACGTCGGCCAGGTCGTTCTCCAGGATCCGGTCGATCAGCTCGACGACCCCGGCTCCGTGCTCTCCCTCGGTCACCAGGTCACACCGTTCCTTGACGGCGGGCAGCGCGTTGGCCACCGCCACCGCGCACTCGCAGGCGGCGAGGAACGCGTGGTCGTTCTCGGCGTCGCCCACGCCGATCGTGCTGTGCGCCGACATCTCCAGCTCCGCCAGGGCGGCGGTCAGGCCGGTGGCCTTGTTGATCCCCGAGGGCAGCACCATCACCGCGCCCTTGTTGAAGATGACCTGCATCTCCAGGCCGAGTTCGCGGATGGCGTCGAGAACGGTCTCTGCGTGCGGTTCCGTGGTGGCCACGATCGCCGAGCCGACACTGAGCGGCTCCACGTCCAGCTCGCGCAGGCGTTCGACGAGGGTCTCGGGCGGTGCCTCCGCGAGGGGCGAGCTCTCCTGCTCCTCCGGGTTGTGGAGCACGGCTCCGTTCTCGGCGACGACCAGGTCGAACAGGTCGAGTCGCGGGAAGTCCCGGGTGAGGGAGTCGACCTGCCGGCCGGTCACCATGACCAGTCGCCGCCCCGAGCGTGCGAGGCGTTCGAGGGCGTCCAGGGTGTCGTCGTCGACGCGGCCCTCGGTGGCCAGCGTCTCGTCGTAGTCACAGGCCAGAACGTGATAGCGCATGCCGGGTCGACTACCCCGCGTCGGCGGGGGAAACGGGACGTGGGCCGGGACTTCTCAGGCCGGAAACGTTCCGGCGGCGGGCCGGGGGCCGGGCGGGGCATCCTCCGGCCCGCCGCCGGAACGTTCCCGACGCGCGCTGTCCTCGACTCTCAGACCCTCGGGCCACGCAGGGTCAGCCGGAAACGTTCCTGCGGCGTACGAGAACGAACATGACCCCGATGGCGGCCAGCGCGGCGGCGGCGATGACGCCGATCTGGAGGAACAGGTCGTCCGACGAGCTCTCCTGGGCACGCTGGGCCAGCTGGGCGCGCTGGGCCAGCTCCGTGCTGGACGCCGGCTGGATGTCCGGGGGAAGCACGATGTCCTGTACCTTCACGCTCGCCGACTTGCTGACCTTGGCGGGCTTGGTGACGGTCACGGCGACCTTCCACTCACCCACAGGGAGCGGTTCTGCCGCGTTGTAGAGGTTCTGTCCCTCGGGCGCCGACTTCAGCGGGATCGGGCCGAAGGTACGGCCGTCGGGTGCCGTCGCGAGCAGGGTCGCCGCGACGATCTCGGTGACCGGGCGGCTGTCCTTCTTCCAGGTGACCAGCACGTTGACGTTGCGGCCGCCGTCTCCGACGACCTCCAGCTTGAGGGGTGACTTGGGTGCGGCGGAGGCGGCCGGGGCGCCGAGCAGCAGCCCGAGCCCGGCCAGCATGATGGCCGCGGCGTATCTGAGGGCCTTGTTCACGGGTCGTGATTCCCTTCCGGGGGTGGCGGCGGGGCACGGCGGGTGCCCGCCACCGAAGCGCGAATGTCTCATCGTGAACATCCGGGACGTACGCCAGGTTCGCACACGTCCCGGACACGCACAGCGGGCGGTGGCGTCCTGCCTCCGCCGTTGGTTCAGGACTGGTTGAACAGCGAGAGCGTGAGGGTGGAGTTGTACTCGCCGGCGGTGACGTCGACGGGGGTGCGCAGGGCGAGGTCGGCGTTGACCT